>NZ_CAWUDM010000172.1:0-8011 GCF_963920855.1 Nostoc sp. CCY0012
CGTGTTACTGTTTTTTCAACTTGAGACTCCAAAAAGTTTTCTGCACCACTAAGCCTCTGGGGTAGAAAGTACGATGATATCTCTGTCAATTTGAATTTCGTTGGTATCAACACTGGGAGTTAACTGGTAACGCCCATCATTATTTTTGTCTTCAAAGGAGAGCAATCCTGTTTTTTCCCACTTAGTCGCCCAGTCTAATTGCTGTACTTCGGCAACTGTATGATTATGCAGAGATTCAATTAAGTTATAACGGGCAAACATGGAAAGGGCAGGAGCGGTGGTATAAAGAATGGCAATAAATAATAATGCCCAACCAGCAGAAAAGCGAGCTGCCCGGACGCTGGGAACTGTGTAAAAACGAACGATAATATGAGGTAATCCCGCTGTCCCCACCATTAAGGCAATGGTGGTAAATAGGACATCCAGCATCGACTTGTTGACGAACGGCTGAGTATACTCTTGAAATCCCAAATCAACTTGGATTTGATTGAGCTTATCAGCAACATCACTGAACGTAAATGCTAATTGCGGCACAGGATTACCCGTAAGTAACCAGGCGATCGCTATTGCTGGAATTAAGTAAGCAAAAATCAAAACTCCATACTGAGCTACTTGTGTCCAGGTGATGCCTTTCATCCCTCCCAGCACAGAAAAAAAGCCCACAATCACCATGCCGATGATGACACCTGTATTAATGTCTACTTGCAGGAAGCGGCTAAAAACAATGCCTACGCCCCGCATTTGTCCCGCAACATAGGTGAGGGAAACAAAAATAGCTGCCACGACTGCCACTAATCTTGCCACATTGGAGTAGTAGCGATCGCCTACAAAATCCGGCACTGTATACTTACCAAATTTTCGCAGGTAGGGCGCTAAAAGTAATGCCAGTAATACATAACCGCCTGTCCAACCCATTAAATAGATAGAACCGTCATATCCCAAAAAAGATATCAGTCCCGCCATAGAAATAAACGAAGCTGCTGACATCCAGTCGGCGGCGGTGGCGGCTCCATTAGCAATGGAAGGTATTCCCTGTCCTGCTATGAAAAAATCTTTACTATTTTTAACTCGTGATTGCCAACCAATGTAAATGTAACCAAGGAAGGAAAGTCCTACCAACAAAATCGTCCAAATTTCTACTGACACGGTTTTGCCTCACTTCCTCAAATTATACTTGCGGTCTAGCTTGTCCATTTGGAAAGCATAAATAAAAATCAATGCCACAAATACGATGATTGATCCTTGCTGCGCCATCCAAAAACCAAAAGGTACGCCAAAGAAACGGATTGCATTTAATGGTTCCACCAGCAAAATACTGAAAACGATGGAAACCAATGCCCAAACAATTAAAAGGTTACGAATTAACGCAGTATTAGCACGCCAATAAGAGCGCCGCTGATGTTCGTCCATTTTTGTTGATTTTAGGTGCATCCAGCATCATATCAATGAAGTAGCTAGATAAATGATTTCACACCGTAAAATTACGTTACAGCAAACATTAAAATAATACTGTCCATCCTTCGCTTTGAGCATCTTGTTTGGTATAAGCAACACCATCAATTTTGATACCTTGATCATCCAGCAGAGTAATCATGCCACCATTGTTGCCTAGTTGGATACCGTCTTGATGCAAAGCAACTTGCAAAACTTCACCAGGATAAATAATCCCCTTGAGGCGTTGCTGGCGCTTGATACGATCTGCCAGAGTCCAACCGTTCAAATCTATGGGGTGCGGTGAAGTATTGATTAAACTGACTGTCTCCTGATTTAAATTGTCTCCCACAGGATTCACCATAGCCGCAAAAATGCGAATCGATGTAGTTGTAGGCATAATCACATCAAGTTTATGGCCAGTGGCATCGTCAGTATGAAATGACTGGGACTGAAATGCTAAAAAAATGCCTACCCACTGGCTGCGGGCTGGGTAGTGAATCAGCATTCCGCCATCTTGGAAAACACCATTATCTGTTTTAAATCGCCCAACACTACCCTGATTCATGTGGAGATTATGCATACTGTTACCAGGGAGAAAACCAAAATGCTTGTCTTCAATATCTTCTTCTGGGCCCCATTGTTCACCAAAGGGGTAGAGGATGGCATCTGTAGAAACGATCGCCCGCGCCATGTATAGTTCTAGTAACTCATTGAGATCGTTGTCTGGCCCCGGTAAGTCGTATGGTACTGACTTCATCAAAGACGAATCAAACAAATTCCCGCGAATGTAGTCTAAAGCCAACCCTCCAGGTTTTCTCTCCAACTCATGAAAGCCAAAATCTAACTCTTGGAGTTCCTTAATAATGGGATGGGAGAAATTTTCATCTACAAAGTACAGCAACTCTGATGGCTTTTCCTGGGATTTGACGTTGATAGCAAGGCGATATTTTTGCGTCTCGTCAGTTACAAGCACTTGATAATGGGGAGATGGGCCTTCAGCAAATCGGCGGTTCATCGCCCGACTTTTAAGAACACCGTAATTTTTCAAAGGCATTTCTTCCTCCTACATTGCATAGTGCAAAAGACGACATCAAGGTAATTGCTGCCTATAGAGCATTTATCTTTTAGGTAAAGTTGCTTATTTAAAAGCGTAATATTTTGTAACGTCAATTTAGTATCATGTTAACATGGTGTCTCCGTGTTATTAAGCATGAAGTTAACCTGGAAATCCTACCATAAAAAAATATTCAATCACTTTGATATGAGGAAAATCAGGGAAATGACGGAGACAAAATTTAGCCTTGTGTTGCTTTGTGGGGTTGCCATTAAACCAACTTACGTTGCGATTTTGCACACATACCCTAGCCAATGGGGATAAGCATAAGAATTGGCAGCTATTAATTTTGGCCCTTGATAAGTACTCAATACACAATCTGCTGTGACTTGGAGATTATCCATCAGGCAATCGTCTGTACCCAAAGCTTCAAATGCTAAACTCCACCAAGGTTGATTTTGAATTACAAGCTGAGTAATTTCCACACTACAGACATTATCAATTGATGCATCATTGATAATTGGCTTCACTGAATTATTTTGTAAAAATTGATACTGCCGTAGATAGCGAACCTTCTGGATATTTACCCAATATGCATGATTTGCAACCGTGGCAACTTGAAAACTTTCACCCGTGCGATCGCTACACGACCACTTACCCCATTTTTCAGCTTTGCCCTCTACAGATTCACCAAAACATACTACACCAAATTCGGCCTGACGCCATTTGATTTCCAAACGTCCTTGCCGCAATTTGATCCCCATATAGTCAGAATCGGGAACACAAAGATAGACATCTTCCCGTTTTTCGGGTGGTTCCATCGGGTTAATTAAACAATTTTGCTGAAACCAAACTACAACATCTTGGGGAATTGTATCTGGGTAAAACCAGCGTAATTCGTGACTTGTAAGCATAAATTTGCCGATTCTAGAGTTAACATTCACCACATTTTCCCGATTCACTGCATCATGCGAAGCGACACGGTTGATGGGACAATATATACGAGAAATAACGCTGATCCTGTTTTGTTGCCAGCCTAAAGGAATCTTGAGAAATGTGGAAAAGAATTGTATTTATTTTGTTATTGGTATTGAGCCTGAATCTGAGTAATCCTGGTGTAGCTAATGCGGCTGGATTCAAAAGCTTTGTAGATTCTTATGATGGCTATGAGTTTTTATACCCTAATGGCTGGCTACAAGTGAAAGTGTCCGACGGCCCCGATGTAGTATTTCATGACTTGATTGAAGTATCTGAAAATGTCTCTGTGGTAATTAGTCCCGTTCCCGATAACAAAAGCCTAGAAGAACTGGGAACACCTACAGAAGTAGGATATAAATTGGGTAAAGCTGCACTTGCTCCCCCTGACTCTGGTCGTTCGGCTGAATTAGTCAATGCCTTTGAGCGCGAATCTAATGGAAAAACATACTACATATTAGAGTATGAAGTGAAACTCCCCAACAGGGAACAACGACACAACGTCACCAGTGTTGCCGTCAGCCGTGGTAAGCTATTTACTTTCAACGCCTCAATTTCCGAAAGACGTTGGCCCAGAATCCAAGGGTTGATCAAGAGTGTGGTCAATTCCTTCTCTGTATATTAGGGAGTAGGGAGTAGGGAGTGGGGAGTAGGGAGTAGTAAATTGTGAATTGCCAATTATGAAAACGCCTCCATTTGTACTTGCTTCAGCTTCTCCGGCGCGACTGCGCTTGCTGCAAACTGTGGGAATTGAACCGATAGTCAAGCCTAGTGATTTTGATGAGTCGCAAATCCAAATTGATGATCCTGCACAGTTAGTGCAAACGCTTGCACAACGCAAAGCGGAAACCGTCGTCCCGCAGTTTGAATCAGCCTTAATTATGGGTTGCGATTCAGTTCTGTCCATGAATGGTGAGATTTATGGTAAACCAGCAGATGCAGCCGAAGCGATCGCTCGTTGGCAATTAATGCAAGGTAAATTTGGTGATCTGTATACAGGTCATGTCTTGATTGACTTGTGCCAAAATCGCACCCTAGTTAGATGTCAGATGACAAGAGTGTATTTTGCCCACATGAGCGATCGCACTATCCAAGCCTATGTAGCTACAGGCGAACCCCTCAAATGTGCTGGTGCATTTGCCCTTGAAGGTTTCGGTAGTCTATTTGTGGAAAAAATTTCAGGTTGTCACAGCAACGTCATCGGTCTGAGTTTACCCATACTACGGCAAATGATTGAGGAAATAGGATACAACATAACTGATTTTTGGCAATAGTTAATAATTCTGCGTCAACCAGTAGTTGTTTAAAAACAAGATAGATTTTTTCGTCTCAAATGCTTACCCTCTCTGCTTTTGAACATTAGGGCTTAAAAACTAATTACACCAACTATTGCGTTCTTTGTTGTGCCTTTGCGCCTTTGCGTGAGACAAATCCAAATACTCACACAGCAACGCCAAATATCAACTATTCCATCGCTCGAATTTGCTGATTAGCGGCATTTTGCCCCCGAACCATAGCCTGCTGTAAAGATTGTTGGCCCAACAAAGCACTAATAAACTGATTATCAAAATTATTAGAAATTGCCCCTGGATATTCACCCACCTGCCAAGGAGTAGCATAATCTACCCCAGCCACCAAAGGCGATCGCAAAGCATCTTTGTCATAACCCAACTTTTGCGCCACCGATTTACGTGTTGGTAGTGCAAACCCCGTACCCGTCCACTTGGCCATACCTTCCTTACCAGTCAGATAAGAAATCAACTCCCAAGCTGCGGCTTTGTGCTGCGATTCCTTATTCATCACATAGGCAACAGTAAACACCATCGTGCCTTTTTTGTCATTTATACTAGGTACTTCTGCTGTAGCAAACTCCAACTGTGGAAAAGTCGTCTCCAAAAAAGGAATCGCCCAATTACCTTCAATCACCATTGCTACCCGACCTTGACCAAACATCTCCGTACCTGAGTTAGTCCCGACATCCGTAGGTTGAGCAGATGTGCGGTCTTTTTGATACTGGTCTACCACCAACTGTAATCCCTGCACACCTTGAGGACTAGCAAAAGCCGCATAACCATTTTGCTCAACTACTTGCCCACCAAAAGCCTGTATTTTATAAGCTTGACGGCTTAACTCTGGGGAAACTCCAAAACCGTATTTACTGACTTTGCCAGTTAACTGCTGAGAGTAGGTGCGTAATTCATTCCAAGTAGTTGGCGGACTACTCAAACCTGCATCAGCAAACGCTTTTTTGTTATAAAACAGTGCCAAAGTTGAATAATCTTTGGGTAGACCATAAATGTAATTCTGGGACTGAAAATTTGCCAGTAAACTCTCCTCAAAGTCCCCCAGGTCAAAATCCGGGGTGATGTAAGCATTTAGTGGTTCCAAAACATTTTGCCTCATCAAGAAAGGCGCTTCCAGTGCTTCTAGATAAAAAACATCAGGTGCAGCATCCCCTATCAGGCGGGTTGTCATCACATCCATATATTGGTCAGAAATTACCTCATATCTCACCTTAATCGTGGGATGTTGTGCCTCAAACTCCTGTAATAACTGCCTTAAGAGTTTTTGCTCCACCGGATTACCAGCCCAGCCACTAAGTTTAATGGTGACGGCGGTAGATACTGACGGTGACATTACTAGATTATGGCAGCCAATCACAGCGAAGGCGATCGCAATTACCAATACCCAAAATTTAACCCAGCTTTTGTTGATCACAAGCAAATGCCAGTTCTTTACTTATATATAGCTGGTGGGGAGTAGGGAAAAGCTTTTTTATTTTGTAAATTTATATTGAAGTAATCTGTATTTTTATTGAGAAATGCAATATAAAATAACGAATAATTATCACCAAAGTCTATCACTCATATCTTTCACCAGGCGACTGGAAGTCACGGCTACACAGGCGAAACCCACCTACGTGGGTTCAAAACCCTTGTTTTTCCGTGAGTCCGCGTAGGCGGACTTTGTTTGTATAGCCGCGATTTCTAATCGCCAGGGTTTGGTGCAAGATGTCAGATAACAAAATTCGAGTTCCTCTGTCACCGGACTCATGCTTGGGTATTTGCCCAGTCAATATAAGTTATGACCTCTGTTCAACTTGACACATCAGTACCGGTAACTCTGGAAATTCCCCAGATTGCCCCACCACCAACAGCAATCTCTCCCGTTTCTCCAGCCAACTCTAGAATTGCTAAAGATGCGATTCGCACTAGTTTAAAAGCCTCAACCTTGGATGCAGTCTTCGCAGCAGTTTTTTCCCTGTGTACCAGTGGAATTTTGCTGAGTAATTTTTTGGTGGAATTAGATGCTAGTCCAGTAGTATTTGGGATGCTATGTTCCATCCCCATGCTGGTAAATCTCGTTCAACCTTTAGGCGCTTACCTATCGGAACAAACAACCAGCCGCTTTCAGTATTCCCTGCGGACTCATGGAATTGCACGGTTACTGTGGCTAATTTTAGTAGTAGCTATCGCAGTTTGGAGTTGGAGAGGCTTCAATCCTCATTATTTAGTGGGATTGACATTATTAATTGTTCTCTTTAGCCATCTTCTAGGAGGATTAGGAAGCGCATCTTGGCTAAGTTGGCTAGCAATGATTGTGCCTCGAAAATTGCGCGGTAGGTATTTTGGCATCCGCAATAGCGCCGCCAGCCTGACAAATTTGCTTTGTGTCCCCTTAGCTGGTTTAGCTGTATCCCATTGGAAAGGCGGGAGTTTACAAGGCTATGGGGTAGTGTTGCTGATTGGTATCGTGTTTGGGATTGTGGGATTAGGGTGTCAGTACTTTAAAGTAGATATGAATCCCAAGTCACAAAACACCGTAATTAATTACCCTCAAACAGAGGAATTTGGGAGTGAATTTATTTCTGCACCGCAAATCACGGCTCCACAAAACAGCATTTGGCAAAACTCGAATTTTTTGAAATTTTTGGGATATTTTTGCTTTTGGATGTTTGCTGTTAATCTGAGTGCGCCTTTTTTTACCCTTTACATGCTAGATAACCTAGATTTAGATATTAGCTGGGTGACACTCTACAGCAGTCTCCAAGCAGGAGCAAACTTGTTAATGTTGATTCTGTGGGGAAAATTAGCAGACAAAATTGGCAATCGTCCGATTCTGATCTTTGTAGGGATTCTGGTTGCAATTACACCACTTTTATGGTTAGGAATTAGCAGCAATCACCTTGACCTGTGGTTATGGCTACCACTGTTACATATCTTAACTGGAGGTACATGGGCAGCCATTGACTTGTGTACCAATAATATGCAGCTAGAGATTGCGCCCCTGAAAAATCAGTCTATCTACTTTGCGATCGCAGCTGCCATTGCCGGACTAGGCGGTGCATTAGGTACAACCATAGGCAGCTTAATAGCGCAATTTACCAACTGTGGAGGCTTACTAGGACTGTTTGCCCTCTCTAGTGTTTTGCGTTTGTTCGCACTTGTACCACTGATGTTTGTTAATGAGGGAGTAGGGAGTAGGGAGTGGGGAGTAGGGAGTAGGGAGTAGGGAGTAGGGAGTAGGGAGTAGGGAGTAGGGAGTAGG
>NZ_CAWUDM010000173.1:0-7824 GCF_963920855.1 Nostoc sp. CCY0012
TCTCCCTGTTGCGCTTTTAATCGAGCCATGTTGTGTAGGGTGGTGGCTTTACCTCCGACATCGTTGATGCTTTCATAGATTTCCAAAGATTGCTGGTAAAGTGCGATCGCCCCGGCGATGTCTCCCTGTTGCGCTTTTAATCCCGCCATGTTGTTTAGAGTGGCGGCTTTTTCTTTTAAATCATCTTCTGGACAGAGTTTTAAGGCTTGTTCATAATCCGCCAACGCTTCTACAACAAAACCCAAAGTGTGTTCCGCCCTAGCAATAGTTCCCAAAATTCGGTAATCTGCACCCAATTGCAGAATTTCTCGGCATATCTCCCACGCTTCCACATATCGGCTGTTATTCACCCAGTGAGTTGCAATGCTATCCCCTACGCTAACGGCGATTTCTTTTTCCTGTCCCAACACCGCCAACCTAACAATTTCTCGCCCTTGTTCTTCGTTGGAGTTATCAGTTTCCTCCCACCAAGCTTGATAAATTTTACGGGTAGCAGCTTGACGCGTAGTTTGCCATTCTTCTTCAGTTAATATCGGTTGCAGCAACGGTTCTAAAATCGTCGTTACCCGATATTCGGCAATTTGCTGGGCGTAAGTTGTCGCTGATTCCACTAAGCTGAGGCTCATTAATTTGGGTAGGAAACCTAACCCCCCAACCCCTAAAGTGGGAGTTTGAAGCCCTGGGGAGAGGTTCTTAATTATTTCCTCCGTCACCGGGAGACGAAACACACTCAACCTAGCCAGAAACTTTTTTTCTTCATCCTCCAAAGCATTTAACAAAACTTCCGCCAAAATATCTTCCCGAAACTTGAGTTGCACACCCTCCAACTTTGTCAGCAACTCATCTGTAGCCAAATCTGGTAACTGCACAATTTCCACCAGCCACTTCAACAAGCGCGGATTTCCATCAGCAATTGTCAGGAGGCGCTGCTTTCTCACTTGCAACCTCACATCCTGATCCAATTGCCAATATATTTTATTAATATCCGCCTCACCCATCCCCTGCAAACTTTCCAAATGTAAGCGATGGGGTGGAAGAGTTTCTTCCTTGAGGTAGCGACAGGTAACAATTAACCGACTTTCTGCTTGATTCTCAGCCAAAGCTGCACACAAAGCTGCTAACACCTCGTAAGCTTCCGCAGTCATCCGCAGACTACCATCTGCTATATTCCCTTGGGGAATATTCTGCTCAAAGTCATCCAAAACCAACAACAAAGGCTGATCCTGTGTCTCTTCTATCGCCTCAAAAAAGTTTTGCAATCGCCCTTTAAAAGAAATTCCCGGCTGATTTAACAAAGCCGGCACACCCTCAAACCGTTCATACTTACTCGCCAGCTTGTTTATTAAACCCACCTCATTCACAGGCCCAATCAACACCACGCGCTGAAAATTGGGGCGTTGCGACTGCACCCGCGTACACAACCGCGCCGCCAGAGAACTTTTACCCAAACCCCCCATTCCCGCCAAAAACACGCCGATATGGTCGCTAGTTGCCCGCAAAGCCAACATTCCACGCTGCAAGGCTTTTCTGCGTCCGACAAATTCCCCCCGACTGGCAACTTTGACGATATTGTTTTCATCAAGAAATTCGCTTTCAGGTGGTGTAAATTTCAGTTTTTCGCGCCGTCTAGTTAGCAGAGTTGTAACTAATTCCTGAATCTGGCTTGTATCCCGATAAATCCGCAATAAATGCCAGTCGGAACATTCCTGAGTAATCATTTCCTGCTGTGCCGTTTTTACCGCATCTTCCACCGTCGCCCCCGTCGCCAAAGCTTGATACAGCGCTTGTGCAGCAATAATACCTGTCCTGTCAAACACCGGACGCGCCCAGCCCAAAACCACACCTACACCCGCTTTCACCAAAGCCTGCGCCATTGAGGGAACAGTACCATTATTAGCAAGTTGCCCAGTGTGACAGCCAGAGAGAAACACCACACGGGAAAAGCGTCCCCGAAAGGCTTTAGCTAAATCATCAACGGTAGTAAATTGTACACCTCCCACCTCATCTTCGGTGATGAAACAGGGAGTATAATCTTCAATTTTCCGACCTAGCGGCAGATAGCCTCCAAACTGCCTAGCCGTATAAATGACACCATGCCCAGTCAAATGGAACACATCAAAATAATCAGCGGGATATGACTGAACTAAATTCCCCAACTCAGCCACCGAGCCGCTTTCCTCCACAATCAACGCCAAAGGCTGCTCTTGTGTGGCTTTGAGAATATTCGCCTCTTCCTGCTCAAATTGTAGAGATGCAATTCCTGGGTGTTCTGGTGAAGTCGCCATAAACAACAGCCGCAACGGACGATTTTGCTGGGGAATAACTGGGTTATTTTGTTGCTTGACTGCCCTTACTGGTAAAAGTTTATGTAAAAATACTGTGCCATTGTGTAATAATTCCCAAGGTAAATGTGCTAAACCCAACGCCACCTTTTGAGTTTGGGGGTTTAAACCCTGTACTTCACTGGTTTGAATTAAATCTAAATATATTGTGCCGTGATTTTCTGCATTTAAAGCTTGGCGTAACCATCCTTCTTTACCATCCAACCAAGAATACAACTGACAGCCGATATCCTGTAACTGTGCGGTGTCATCCTTTTGTTGAGAATAGTATTTTTTCTCACACAAATTAATTAGACGACCTAACTGATTAGTATCAAGACGGCGGGTACCGTAATTGCAGCGCAGTTCAAAGGTCTGGTTTTGGCTGAGGGCAAAGGTAAAGGTGAAGGACATAGTTAAAAGTCACGGTTACTTAAGTAGTGACTATAATTACTGTCCTCATGATAGTCTTTGGCTGGGGAAAGTTGCGGCAAAAGACCAAAATTTCCGAATTTTTCCGGATAAATCTGGTATACAGGGATAAAATCAATACTAAAAATTATTGTTGCTGATTACCACTGGCTAAATTACTGCATCCTATCGATTGTGCGGTATTGAATCGCTTCAGCTATATGATTGGCTTTTAATTCATCTTCCCCTGCCAAATCTGCAATAGTCCGCCCTACTTTGAGAATACGATCGCTCGCCCTTGCCGATAACCCTAATTTTCTAATTGCTGCTTCCAATAAACTGCGGCTAGTATCATCTAACTTGCACCATGTCTGGAGATGACGACTTTGCATTTGGGCATTACACCGCAGATTTGGTTCATTTTGAAACCGGGTAGTGGCGCGATCGCGTGCTTGTTTGACTCGTTCCAAAACCGAAGTTGAAGCTTCTCCTGTGGGTTGTTGGGTAATTTCTTCTGGTTTTAGGCGATTAACTGCAACTTGTAAATCAATCCGATCCATTAAAGGCCCAGAAAGCTTGGCCCAATATTGTTCTCGTTGTCTGGGTGAACAAGTACATTGTTGAATAGTATCGCCATAGTAACCGCAAGGACAGGGATTGGTACTGGCTACCAAAGTAAACTGGGCGGGAAACGTCACAGATTGGCGGGTGCGGGAAATGGTTACATAGCCATCTTCTAAAGGTTGGCGCAAAAATTCTAAAACATCGCGCTTAAATTCCGTTAATTCATCCAAAAACAAAATACCTTGGTGAGATAACGAGATTTCCCCAGGACGAGGGAAACTACCACCACCCACAAGAGAAGGCCCAGACGCTGAATGGTGGGGACTGCGAAACGGGCGATCGCGTACTAAAGAACCACGATTTTTTAATAAACCAGCTACCGAGTGAATGCGCGTGACTTCTAAAGATTCGGCAAATTCCAAAGGTGGTAAAATACCCGGTAAACGTCGAGCTAACATCGTTTTCCCACTACCTGGAGGCCCGACAAAAATTAAATTGTGTCCCCCAGCAGCCGCAATTTCCAAAGCCCGACGAGCATGAGCCTGTCCTTTGACATCTTTTAAATCTGCACCAGGATAAGCTACTGTGGGCAACTCTTGGGGTTGATCTACCTGCACAGGCTGATAGCGCCCTGGATTATTTAATAAATTAACCACATCAGCGATATTTTTGCAGCCGTAAACAGCTAATCCTTCCACCACCGAAGCTTCTTGAGCATTATCAGCAGGAACCACTAAACCGCTAATTCCCATTTTTTTAGCAGTTGCAGCAATGGGTAAAACCCCAGCCACAGGACGCAAACTACCGTCTAGAGAAACTTCACCTAAGAATAGGTAATCGCCCAACAAATCAGCTCGAACTTGTTCAGAAGCCGCCAAAATCCCCACACTAATGGGCAAATCAAAACAAGGCCCTTCCTTTCGTAAATCTGCTGGCGTTAAGTTAATCACAATTTTCCGCATGGGAAAAGCAAAACCAGCATTTTTTAAAGTTGCTTTAACTCTTTCTTTGGATTCTTGAACCGCCGAATCTGGTAATCCCAACACCACAATTCCTGGTAAACCCCCGGAAACATCGACTTCCACGCCAACTTTGACGGCATCGATGCCTACAATAGATGCACTCCAGACTCTAGCAAGCATTTCTTCTATAAAAATAAACCTTTAAAATCTCTAGCAGATAAATAAATCAATCGGCATGGGTAAAACCACACAGACAATTCCACGATTGCTAAATTTAAAGATGAAATGCCACAATTACACCTCTTTAACTCTTCCTCTCTGCGACTCTGCGCCTCTGCGTGATACCAATTCATATTCTCAATAAGCAACACCGAAAAATTCATGCTACCGCTAAAATAATAATTTCTAGAAATGCAGCACCCTTGCAGTTTTTGAAATAGAAATCGCCTACTGACATCTTGCATCAGGCGACTGGAAGTCACGGCTACACAGACCAAACCCGCCTACGCGGGTTAAAAACCTTGATTTTTCGCTAGTCCGCGCAGGCGGACTTAGTTTGTATAGCCGCGATTTCTAATCGCCAGGACTAGGTGCTAGTGCCAAGATTATTTGCAAGGCATCCTTAACATCTACCGTCATTAGGTTAAAAGAGTATCAATTTTAGATTCAATTCTTGTCAGGTCATCAGCAATATCATTTGTATCAGGCCCGTCATATTGGTAAATCGTTATATTCACATCGATAAACCAAGGCGGCGGAATGTAAATAATGGTGTAATTTGATGTAACTTCCGGGAAAAATATCAAGTTTCTTTTGCTCAGAAATAATGGTCTTTCATCTGCAAAAGAATCGCCTAATGCTGTAGAAAAAATTTGTTTAAACCGTCCAGCATAGCGCCAAATCTTCCCCACTGGGACGGTTGTAGAGATATTGACTAAAATAATAGGCTTGTTGAAAATAACCGGAACTATTACTTCGGTCAATTTGGCATAAATATTTTTACCGTCCACCATTTCTATAACGGTGGGAGGGATAGAGTTGGCGTATTGGAGAGAGAAATTATCCCCATTTTGCAACTCTAGCGTCCTGCTCATCTGCACCCCACACGCATAATTAACTCGGTGTGATCGCAAAATTCACCGACAATCTCGAATGGATCAGGAATGCCATTGAATTGCAAAATATCGCAATAATCACTCAGCGATATTTTGTTATCAAGCCAGTCCCTAGCAGCCTGGTTAATATTGACCATTCCCCAAAAATCAGCATGATCATGCTCACTGTCAAGCCCGACCGCCAGCAAATCAATATCATCTTGGGGAGTCCATATAATGCCAGTTCTCTGAGCTATCTTGCTCATACGTTACGCACCTTCTGGTGTGAACTTATCAGAACGTTTAGCTGGTGCAGTTGCGGCATCACGCCAAGTATTAGCCTGAGGGGTGATAATCAGCAAAGCGGCTGCATAATCTTGTCCGCCAACAGATTGCCCAAAAGGTGCTGAGTAGGTGTCTACATCAGGTTTTAGATAGCTGCGTTTTGTGATGCGGCTTTGTTTTTTGACAAAACTTTCCCGCACAGTAAACGACAATCTTGCAGCTTTAAACCGTCTGTATTCAATTGCGCCTCCTGCTGGTGCTGCCTCCTGGTCGTCGATGTAAAAATTATCAAGTACAGTAGCTAGACTGTTTCCAACTGAAGCTCCTTGGCCTTCCTGTATTTTCTTCAGAACCGGCATGGTTATATATTTGAGGGCTGCTCCCACTTGGTTAAAAGGGGACAAGAACCCCATAGCCCGTTCTGGCTTAGATCTCTTTGTTTCATCCGTAATAGCAGCGAACGCCGCTTGCTTTGCATCTGGGCTGAGTGCTTGCCATGCTTTGTAATTGTCGTAGGCGGCTTTTTGGGATTCATAACGGCGTAAATCACGAAAACTCATAAATTCACTTATTGGTGTTATTTTTTACGCCTACCATAAGTGATGTTTTCACTTCTTTCCCTGACCAGAAACCTATTAGGTTTCGTTGATATTTGGCAGACATTTTTTACAACCACTCAACTAGTGATTGATTTCTCAGTGTGGTGTCAATCAGGAATACAGGAGGTATAAGATTTCCAAATGAGATATAAGCGTATCTAAACCGAAGTATGGCTACTGGTCTGTAACGCCTGTTATTGCGCTGCTTACCCAAGATAGTTGTTTTTCCTGCGGTCGCTGTAGTTGTACTTGGCTTATCCGGATCGTTAACGACGATATGACTATCACCCGAATAAGGTACGTCAATGGCGTTGCACATTTTTGAGTATATATTCACCGCATCAGCCTTAGAGTTGACCAAAAGATAATTGCCTTTAGGAAAACCGTTGTCAGGGTCAGTGTAGCTGGCTGATTTATTCCCAGTGGTGTAAGTAATTCCTTTTTTATTATCTAAGAATAAGGTTTTAATTTCGTTGGCAATTGCTATCATGTCAGTTCTAGTAATAGCAGGTTTCACACCTCCGGTTGAAGATGAAAACTTCATTAATCTGCAACTTTTCTCATGTTCAATTAATGGTTCATCTGTTGGTTGTGCTGCTGCATCTTGTGAAAAGTGCAAGAATAGTTGGGGGTGTCCTGCCACTGGTGGGGCAGTATCAAACTTGCTGCCATAAACAACAGCAAGATTTTTACGGCTGTAACCAATGACGTTAAAAAATAAATTATGACGCATACTCATCATTGCATCATTATCATTGTCATCAATTCGACATGCTAATTTTAATGATGGTCTTGTCCCTGATAAGTCCCCGTTCCCATTTACATCACTAAAATATCTATCTACACGCCTATTGAACTCAGTTTTATAAGTCTGTTGCAGGTGTTCAAAGGCGTTAAAATCGTCTGGTAGAGACATTATTAATCCTCTCCGTCAAACAAATCTGAGAAATTAAATGGTAAGGGCTGAGAAATGGTTTTACCCTGTTCTTCCTTAGCTTTTAGTTGGTCTGGTTCTGGAGTTGGGGCAGGTTTATTTTCTGGCTTATCATCTTCTTTTATAGCTTTTACAAATTCAGTGGAAGCTGTTGTAAATTCAGTGGTAGCATTAATAACATCCAGCGGTGCTTGCGTTACCATTTGAATCGTACTTGCACCATTTTGTAAGTTTTCTAAAAGTTGAGTAACACGATTGAATTTAGGCTGTGGGTTCATCCAGCCGTAAGCATTTTCTAAAATTACTCCACCCTTTTTCAAAGCGTTTCCTATTCTTCCTGTATAAGCTGCTATTAATTCAGAAGCTTGTAGGATAGTTTGGGATAAGTTCAGAAAACTATTTAGAACGTTACTAGTAGCCTGATAAATGCGATTAGCTTTAGCCCATGCAGTTGTAAGGGATGTGTAATTCTCTGTGCCAACAATTCCTTTGATGACATTTTCTACGGTATTTCCAATGATTTGACTCACATTTAATGGTTGTCCTTTATCATCTTTAATACCAATAAGTGTCAACACATTCGCTAGTGCTTGTCCAAGTGTCTGCCCGATATCATTAGATAACTGAACCGCATTATGAACAGTTGCAGCAAAG
>NZ_CAWUDM010000174.1:0-7641 GCF_963920855.1 Nostoc sp. CCY0012
AGATTCTTGCGAAATTGTTTCCACGGTAGATTCTTCCAGGATTCACTAGCATTGCTGCTGTGTCTAATCATGCTCTGACTCCAAACGTGTGTATTCTGAACACCTCTGACCAGTTACGGTCAGTCCTACCCGAACCCTGGGATTTCCGCTACTCGTCTAGCCTACTTGGGTTTTCGACCTCCCCTAGACCCTCGGTTCGTTTTTCTTCGTTCCCTCAATTCGATTGTTCGTTCCGTTAGGTGTAGCCAGTTCAACCACTGGATTCCCTAGACTCTTACCGCTATTGGGGTATTATGCGGCAGGAATTTACTCCAGTAAAGTCGGGGGTTTTTGTTATGCCCCGCTTGTGGATAAGTTGTTTTTTTAGGCTCTGTTTCACCGTAAGAACTTCCCGTTAGCGTCAGTGTCAGCCCATAACAGCCATCTGATTACGCCCTGTTCCCAGCTTCAGCCTCCAAAACTCCGAGTTTGGTCACTGTGGGCAGATAGGGAGTCATACCTGAGTCTGGTAGGTGGGACTTTCACCCACATCAAATCGAGAGTTCAAGGTTCTTTTTAAAGTTTTACCTTGGGTAGCCTATGTACGGACTGGTTACCGTGATTTAGCTACCAACGAATCGCACTAGCCCATCCACTCCACCCAATTGGGAGCAGCTGCCACCATTTGAGTAAAACCCTCTGGGCAAACTTCTTCAAATTCCAGCATCACCCCCCAACGCTGATCACTGGTTAAGGTACTGAGTATTTCTTTAACCACTTCCACCCCGCTTTCAACCTTGTGAGCAACTAACTGAGCATAATATTTAACTCGTTTCCACCAAGAATCACTGAATTGTTCATCTGTGTCCACACCCCCCCGTTTATTATTCCCATATTCATTATTGGGGGGTGTGGACGGAGGGTTAATGCCATACTGAGATTGCATTATAGCCGCATAAGCCGCATTACGTTCTTGTTCCTTTTGACGTTTCCTTTCTCTCTCCTCCCGTTGCCGTTGCCGATATTTCAGCACCTTTCGCACGAACGCCACATCATCAGTATTAAGACTGTAATATCTCACCCGCTTCCCATCCTCAAGCGGTCGGCGTGACTCAGTGGATAAACCCAATTGCGCGTGCTAAAACTGACTTCAACTGCTATTGCTGCATTAATATGGGAATTTGGAGCATTAATATTGCTTTCTATTCGTAGGCAAGGAAAAATAAAGAATAGTGTGGCCACAATTAATAGATGATTGAAATTGTTGAAGCAGACCTTAATCTGCCTGCTCATGCAGACGCTATGGTTCAATTAATGGATGAGTATGCGCTCGACCCAATGGGTAGTGGCAAAGGGCTGTCCGACTACGTTAAAGCAAATCTAACAGCAGAACTTGCAAAGAGAAAAGCGGCTCATGTCATTCTCGCCTTTGTCGATGCCGAACCCGCAGGGCTTGTTGTTTGCTTAGAAGGATTCTCTACCTTCGCGTGTCAGCCATTACTTAATATTCACGATGTCTTTGTTGCTTTACCCTATCGGCGTAGAGGCTTGTCTCAACTGCTGCTACAAAAAGCGGAGGAGATCGCTTTCGATTTGGGCTGCTGTAAACTTACGTTAGAGGTACTAGAAGGAAACCATGTTGCCCAGTCAGCATACAAGGTGTGCGGATTCAGTGGCTATGAGCTAAATCCCCAGATGGGCAAGGCGTTATTCTGGGAGAAGAAACTAGTACAGATGACTGATGAGGAGAAAAATTTTTCAAGCAGATTGATATGATTACTTGTTATTTGCGCTACGTTCTCGACCCTGACAAAATTTCGGATTTTGAAGCATACGGACTTATGTGGATACCATTGGTGAAAAAATTCGGTGGAAACCATCATGGGTACTTCCTTCCACATGAAGGAGCTAATAATATTGCCGTAGCTCTATTCAGTTTTCCCAGCCTTGCAGCATACGAGCAATACCGGATAGATTCCCAGCAAGATCCAGCTTGTCAGGAAGCCTATGATTTTGCACGTCGAACAAAGTGCATTGTCAGTTATGAGCGATCATTTATGCGTCCAGTTTTAGGCGATTTTAATAAAATTCCAAATATCCAATAAATCAGCTTGGGCTAACGATTTTCTGAAAATTATCGCCATTATGCGGATTCTTGCTGCTGCCATTGTTGTTTTGCCAATTCAATAATTTCATTCATGTTTAGTGGTTAAGAGAATGCCATCACCACTCATGATAAAGCTTTTCAACATAAGACAAAATTTCTTCGTTCGGCAGTCGAATTTTCGGTTTTTGTAGTGGATACAAACTCGCTACTGCCCTAGAATCTTGCTCAACCACTTTAGTAGTGGATGCTAGAAGCATTCTCTCAAAAAAAATTTTCAATCCAGGTACTTTGAAAAGAGGACTCTGAAAATTCCCATAGCAAAGCACAAAGGTTCGAGTTTGATGCTCTGTTTCCGGGTAAAGAATAAAAAATTGTAGAATTTCGCCTATTGGAAGTCTGGCTTTAAATAAAGCTGTTGAAGGGAAAGTGTACTCCAACTCATTTTTAATTTGTCTAGGTAAAGTCAACAAAGACGGGTTTTTTAAGACTTCAGCTAAAGAATTTTTGTCTCGTAAGAAAGTTTGAACAACTCTGGCAGCATAACCATTTTGTTCAAAAGATTCAACCGGGTTTTCTCGAATTCTGAATATATGACGATGAACACCGTTTTGATGATTGAAATCGTAATTGATTTTGATGCAATTGAGAAATGGAGCCGGAATACTGCTGTGTCCTACAATCCCTAAGAAACGAAGTTCTTTGGTTTGCTCAAATATCAGATCGGGTATCGGCAAACGAGGTTCGTAACTTCCATAAGTCCAAATCAGATCGCCTTGAACTACCAAATTCAACTTGTTTATCAGTGCTTCCCCTTTCGGTTTACCATCTTTCAACAGTTTTCCTTCACCATTGAATTCAAGTGCATGAAAAGGACAAGTTACGGAGTGGTTAGTTTTACAAATCCAGCCATCTGAGAGAGGCGCCTGCATATGAGGACAGGTGTTTTCCAGCGAAAAAATCTCCCCTTTATTGTTTTGCCAAAGGACATAATCACATCCGTTGAGTGTGAGTTTGTAAGGCTTATCGATAGCAAACATAGAACGATGAGCGACCAACCAAGGTGCGCCAGGAAGGATAGGCTTCATCTAGACACTCTTTCATACTGTTTGATTTCTAACCTATCCGTTATCCGAACGATGTGCATTCACCTTGGTTAAGAAATCACCTTCTGGTGTACTCTTCGCTTCAAACGACTGAGAGACTGTGGCTCAATACCCAAATATGATGCTAGATAATGCTGAGGAATGCGCTGCAACAGTTTAGGTTCCGTTTGTAGCAGGTTGAGGTAACGTTCCTCCGGGGGATCTAAAAATAGGGAAAGCAGTTTATCCCGCAAAGAAAAAGCAAGATCCTCGGCTACAAGTCTCAGAAATTTTTGTCCTTGAGGAATCGTCTCGAAGAATTGCATTACTTGATGGTCAAATATTATTACTTCCGATTCCTCAACTGCCTGAAACGAAAAACGAGTTGGTTGATATTTTTGAAAACTTTCATAATCTCCAAACGTCTGCTGTTCAGGATGAAAAAAAAGCGTGTATTCTTTCCCATTTTTCAACACAAATGTTCTGAGACAACCCTTCAAAGTGAAACCAACAAAATTACAAACTTCACCCTCTTGAACTAAGAACTCCCCTCTGTGCAATTTTTTGGACTTTATCAGGGGTTCAAGCAGCAAGAAGTCAATTTTGAAATCAGGGAAAAGTTGCTGGATGAATGTATAGAACGACTCGTACATTTGACAGCCCAGTTTTAAATCACTCAACCATTTAGGTTGCTCTGTGAATATCATACCCTCGCAACGGTTTGATACCGAACATTAGCATCTTCCTAGTAACTTCAACCTAGCCCCAACCCTGACTAAGTTGTACTGACTGGACTTTTTGCTTTAGTTGTTCGCCTTCCCCAAGGTTTTAGAACTGAAATTCCGATGATGATAAACAGGAAAAAAACTTGAATAACAGTTCCGAGCAACACACCTTTAACATCAAACCTATAAACCGGATTATTAAGGGCTTGTAATCCCTCTTGCTCTGAAAATCGAGCAGCAGCGTTGCTCCCGGTATACTCTCAGTTCGGGATATCCCCCATCAAGGATGTGTCTTCTCAATTGATTTACCCAAAGCCTCCTCCCCTCTCCCCACTATATAATCCTCTAGCTCCATCTTCGCTGCTCTCACTTATGTAAACTCCAACTATTTTTCTAGTCTTTTTAGCTTTAGATAAAAAGAAATAATTTTAGTTGCTAAATCTCTATTATCACTACATATTTACCACTACCAAAATATTTAGACTTGCTAAAAATCACCTATATGTTAGTATTTCCAAAGCATAACGGCAACCAAGGTTAGGACTCAACTATTTAACAACGCTATAGATGTTATCGAACAGAATTCAGGAGTCAGGAGTCAGAATGGGCTAAACCTTAGCTATCCGCTAACAGAATGAATTTTGACCGAAAAAGCGGATAGCGCAGCGTTAGCGGGTCCGCGAGCGTCGCGTCTTGATTCTGATTCCTGAATTCTGATTCCTGAATTCTTCTTCAATAGTTATGAGTTTACTCCTCAACCAAAATATCCACTCTACCTTGCATTTCTAGGTCGTATATCTCCAGACAAGGAGCGACATCATCATTAAAAGCTGCTATCAGATAGAAAAGACCACACGCAGCTACTCTCCCAAACAGTATATCTGATGACTTTGGGCAATAGATTAATTCAGCAAGCTCAATGATTTTATATACTTTACTAATTAATGAACAATTCATATTTATCTTCAAGCTAAAATCATAGTGAATAAGGACGAATATTGATCAGCCCTTAATCTGTACTTCATAGAGTATGACAGATGGGTGCTTAAGATTAAGTATTGTTCCAAGTTTGATGGTAAAAAAAGAGCCGTAACTTACTGAGAAATAACTACTGACCCAGAAACCATGCCAGAGAATTCAACTTCTTTCGTAATGACAAATCTTCAAGGTAATCTCAAAAAAACTTTAGGCGACTTATATGGCTTAAGAATCTGGGTAGAATATGGTTTTCGGCAGTGTAAACAGGAACTAGGCTGGACAGATTACCGTTTCACCAATTTTCAACATATTGAGAGGTGGTGGGAGATTATTTTTTGTGTTTACACGATGATTAGTTTAAATTCTCCAGTCTTCTTAGGCTTAAATCAATCTCGTCAAATTGAGACTGAGATACAAGAAAGAGGATTCAGTCCCCAAACTAGCTCAACGATAAAAAGTCCCAACCAAGCAAAGCCCAGCACTAGCATTGGCGTTTCTAGCCAATCTTCCAACTGTTGCAACACCTCACTGCGCTCATGATCTAATGTGGGCTTTGAGCGTTGGTTCAGATAGCTCATAATGAGTTAGAGGAATGAGACTGATACACTTTTAACTGTGCCCGTAATTGGGCAATTTCAGTCGCCATATCTAGCACCATTGCTGCTCCGACTAAGTTTAGCCTTAAATCTTGACGCAAGCGTTGAATCTGAGCAATTCGCGCAATCTCGCGGGAATGTAGCAAATCACCAATGGGTTCAATTACGCCTAACTCAACGTAAAACTTCACCAGGGTAATCGAAGTCTTAGTGATTAATGCAGCATATTCAAAGCTGTAAAGTTGTTCACCTTCGAGTGAAACCACGGTTTTTGAAAGGCTGAAGGTCATAATTTTATCTCCTCTAACTGGGTACGTGGGTTAAAGCTAGTGTTTGCCTGGATTTTTTCGTAATATTCTTGCTCGATCGCACTCAGGTCTTGCGGCGTGACAATCTGAAGTTTGGCAAATAAATCACCTCGTCCCCCTTTTGGCAATGTCCAGCCTTTACCGCGCAGTCTCAGCGATTGCCCCGATCGCACCCCTTTGGGAACTTTCATTGTTACGCTACCATCGGGGGTAGGTACGCTGATTTCTGCCCCTAAAACCGCTTCATCGGGGCGAATGGGAATGTCACAAACGAGGTTATCGCCCTCAAATCGATAGAAGGGATGGGTTAACACCTCGATAGTTAAATATAAATCGCCGCGCTGTTGAGAGAACGGACTAGGACGACCTTTACCCTTGAGCCGAATTCGACTACCTGGTTTTGCACCTGTGGGAATACGGACGTTGATCATTTCCTCGTCGAGTTGCAAACGCTTTTGGACACCGTGAAATGCTTCAGAAAATGTAAGTGCGATCGCAGCTTCGGTATCTGGTGCAGGGGCTTGAGAACGAAATCCACCATTAAAATCATCAAATCCACCAGTGGAGGTTTTACGTCTCGTTCGACCCAGTAAATCGTTGATAAACGAATCAAAATCGCCGTACTGATCGAAGTCGGTTGTACCAACATTAGTGGAACTGGGTGGCGGCGCTTCAGTATAACCAGGGTGATTCCAGTGCTGACCAAAGCGATCGTACTTCTGCCGCTTCTCTGGATCAGATAATACCTCATTCGCTTCATTGAGTTCTTTGAACTTTGTTTCTGCGTCTTTATCTCCAGGATTCAGGTCAGGATGATATTTGCGGGCAAGTTTGCGGTAAGTCCGTTTGATTTCTTCAGGGGTTGCGGTTTTGCTTACTCCCAAAATGGCATAGTAGTCTTTAAAATCTGTTGTAGTTGGCATCAGTTACCTCTTGTTCACGTAGCGGCAATTTAGGAGAATTGCAGGTTTTTTGCGGTGGGTGTATTTTCAGTTAGAGATAAGTTCCAATTCAATCATGCTAACAATAGCTCTCACGAAGTCTAGGGAAGCTTCACACTTTTTCTTTCAAGGCGATTCTTGTGTTTTGTATAAGCAAAGCCACTAGCAATAATCATCACAAAGGCAGGAGCCGCAAGCCATAACCAGAAACCAGGAAGTAACTTGATTAATAGAAGCTGACTATCAGGATTACTACCATTAGGTAACGGAAACCAATATGTTGAGATTGTGCCTGTAAAGCCTATAATAATTGAAGTCAAAGCAGAAGCTATTGAGAACTTGTATTTTTTCTGGAGAAAAAATTTACAGGAATACCAATAAAGTGGATTAGCCAACCAGCCAATAGCCGGCGCTTGAAGAAATAACAATCCAAGTATTCCCCCAATCGTAGCTTCAACCCCCTTCATGATATAAGTTGAACCTGTGTGTATTGTCTTGGGTTCGATTATCTCAAAAGTTAGTGCTGGCAAGCTAAGTGCCATTATATAAATAAATAAAGATATTCCTAATAAAAACAAGGGTTGTGTTAAGAAAGATGCTTTTTTCATCAGGTGGATTCTATACAGAGTTACTCGGCTATTCAAGATAAGATGAGAACAACATTGAAAGTGCAAATTGATGTTTGTTTTGATTGCAGTTCATCAACACGCAAACTCATAGTGAATCTCTGTAGTTCTTCCTTTAAAATAGAGCCGAGTGCCTTCTGGATACTCCCATCCCACCTCGCCTTCTAAGGGAATAAGCATCCCATTACAAACTGAATATTCCCAGAATCGACCGACCCAAGGCATAGCAGTCAGCTTGTCACGATACAGCCTTTCCGGCTGTTATGAGGTACAGTAACAGCAATTAGCAAACCAGTTTC
>NZ_CAWUDM010000175.1:0-7574 GCF_963920855.1 Nostoc sp. CCY0012
ATCTCCTATATACCTAGTGATTCGCCCTTTTGGGAAAACTTTTTGGTTTACTGATGATCAACCACATGATTGCTGACACTACCTAAGAAAAACTCTGCGATCGCTTCCAGCGCGGCGTAGCCCATCGCTGAATGGTCATGCCGACCTAGTACGATCAGATCGGCATTCCACTCTTGAGCCACAGTGGAAATCGTTGCCCCTGGCTCACCAAAATGGTGTTGATATTCAGTTGAAATATTTCGGGCAATTGCCCGATCGCAGTATTCTTGTAACCAAATTTTTGCCTTCTCAATCTCTAGCTGAAGTGTTTCCTCGCGGATTGATTGAGAAAGCCCAGTGTTGATCGGATAGAGTCCAAATGTCCCACCTGACTGGAATCCTGGATCGATCGCAGTAAAATCTACGAGGCAATGAAGAATCATCAAATTAGCTTGCTCTTGCTGCGCTAAATTGAGTGCCCGATCAAACACAATAGATGTTAAAGGAGAATGATTAATGGCAACCAGAATGCGTTTAAAGTTCATTGTTTCGAGCCATCAGGTTAATCTCACTTAAAGTAATCTGCAACTATTGCAACCAAGTATGTGGCGATCGCATCCATCGGGCGGTTACGCGATCTGCTTGCAGCAGCGCTTCGCTATCGCCAGAAGGCGGGGCGGAGCATCGTCGCAAAAAAGTGAGGCTATCTTACCTGAACTTCCTGCTCAGTTTGAACCTTTGCTAAAGCCGCTTTGAGATTTGCTTCCTCGACATTCGAGAGCGAAGTTCGTAACACTTTGCCGTCAAAGGGTTTTAATTCTTCTAGAACTTTATCTGGAGTAACTTTGCGGGCAAGAATAAAGATAGCAGAGGTTCCAGGCTCCAGAGTCTTGCCCAATTCTCGGATAAAGTCGTCATCGATTCCAACATCAGTTAATGCACCTGAAAGCGCCCCACTGACGATGCCAACGGTGACACCCAGCAACGGATGGAGAAACAGCAACCCAATCAGCAATCCCCAAAAACTTCCACCTGCGACTCCTGCTGTCACTAAATCCAGAGTTTGCTTAACTTTGAGTTTACCCTTGTGGTTTTTGACTGCGACGACGGCATCTTCCAAGTCAACTAAATGCTCTTTCTGCATTTTTGCCAGCTTGAGCAACACTTCGTCTGCTTTAAATTCATCATTAAACCCAATCACAATTAAGTCACTCATAGTATTCTCTTCTAATGGTGTTCTACACGACTTGCAAGCCAAAATGGAATTCCAATTCCCACAAATTGAGCCACAATCATACAGATATTTGCTTGTACAACAAAAATATGAATTGGCTCAATCAATTGCCCTGTCCGATAGATAGCAGCTCCTTGCGGAACTGAAAGCGTTTTCAGGAGCAATGTTCCAACAATTGTTTCGATGCCGACTAACGTCATTAACATTGCTGCCAAGTTAACTACAACTCCTAGTTGTAAAACTTGAATTATTTCCTTGCGGCTAGGATGTAAAGCTGGTTCCGGGGCTGACAATTGTTGCCCAAGATGAACGTAGCGAAAGAACCAGTAAATGCTTAAGCCTAAAGCCGCAATTCCCCCAATTGCCGACAGCAAACCGATCCCTGATTTGAGATTGAGGTTGAGATTCGGTGAAAGAATCGCGAACCCTAAAATGAGAAGAGAAACAATGGTTAAAACAAACTGTATCCAAAACCCACTCCACCCCAATGATTGCAGTAAACTACCAGCTTGCTGCCTCTCTGAAGGATGAGATTGTGATTCTAGGTAGCTAGACATAAGGTATTACTCTCTAAATCTTGGCTTTGAAAAATAGCAGGTATGTCAAACTTTGAGGCACACTCGACAAACGCATACCACTTGTCCTGCTGTGTGCGGTACGGCTCTGAGTCTCTACGGTAAAGCGCGTCGCTGTCCTGAATGCAGAGTCAGCATCCAAACTCCATCAAACAAGAGATTAATGCCAATGAAAGTGCCAATTAGCCAAACTGCGCCAAACGGAAAGTTAGACCAAACGAAAATACCGAAAATAATGCCGATGATTCCGCTTACAAGCATCAATCCCCAGTTAGGTGAAATCCGGCGCATTTGAAATGCAATGGACACTTGAATTATGCCTTGCAAAAAAATGGTAATGCCCAACACTAACGTCAAGGCCAGCACCCCTTTTAGCGGATTTACCACTACTAAAATTCCAGCCAAGAGATACAAAAGACCCAGAATCAGCTTCCCAATAACTTTACCTGCACCTCTCGATTGAAAGGCATAAACGATTTGAGTAATTCCGGCAAAGATAAATACCCAGCCAAATACTAAGGTTGAAGCAACGCTAGCAAAGAAGGGAAAGGCGATCGCAATGATGCCTAACACGATCATCAGAATAGCGATCGCGGTTGTCCATCCAGAGCTAACAACTTGCTCATCAGTTTCAGGCTCAATAGTTCTCATGTTTATCTCCTTTTGAATCAAATCCTAAATGACCGCAGAGTTCTCGAAGAATTTCTTCACCGTTGCACTCGCTCATCACTTTCTGTTGATTAACTCTCGACCTCCGCAAAATTCCTGATTAGTTCCCTAGTTTTTCACTAGAACAGAAAACATCGAATACTTCCTGTATCTTGATAGGTAAATAAGTTCAATTTCATCTACCGCTTTTGAATGGTTTATCAGAATTTGTATAATTTATACATCAACTCAAACACTAAATATGACTTGTTGATAATTGCTTGTGGCTTCAAACCTTATTTTGATATTTCCAGACTTAACGGGAAAAGTCAAAACAATTCAAAATTCAAAATTATTAATCTCCACGGATAAATCCGGGTGCTTGAAACAAGGATACTACGATTTTTTATACCTCCATTAATAAATTAAGGAGGCAGTGCGTTCGATTCAGCATTGGAATAAAACTACTCAGGAGGTGCAATTTTACATTACTAGTCTGAAGAGTGATGCCCACAAAATTGGTAGTGCAATTCGACAGCATTGGGGTATTGAAAATTCTGTTCATTGGACATTAGATGTCACTTTCAATGAGGATGAATGTCGAATTCGTTCTCTGCACAGTCCACAGAATTTTTCTTTGCTACGTCGTATTGCTCTTAATGCCTTAGAGCGAGAATCATCTTTCCGCCGCAGTATTCGCCAAAAGTCACGGCGTGCCGCTATGAATGATCAGTATATGATTTCTGTTTTGGCCGCATCTCTCCCAAATTCAATCCTCTCCTAGAATCCCACTGTCAATAGGGTTTGAGACGCGCTAACCCTGGTTAAATGCCCGTCCTGTATTACCTCTTTTTCGCCGCCAAATTTTAAGTCCTTCAAACCACAAAATACTGAACACCCCAGAGGTAAGACTGACTACTAAATCATCAAAATGTAGAAAAGAAAAACGGAATAGATGCCGCAACAAAGGAACATAAAGTACTAGTCCCATAAACACTACTCCACCACCCAGCACCCACCACAGAGCTTTATTCGGAGTGCGTAACATCTCTGGAATGGTACGCGACCAAGAACGATTGCTCAAAATCATACTCAAATTTGATACAATCAAGGTGGTAAAAGCAAGAGCGCGGGCATCAAATTCTCCCTGTCCAAAATAATAAGACACAGCAAATACAGCCACTAGCACTACTAATACACTCAATCCTTGCAGCAGTGCTAATTTCAAAGTGCGACGGCTAAATAACGGCTCTTTTGGATTACGAGGCGGACGCTTCATCACATTACTTTCTTCTGGCTCTGCCTCAAACACCACCGTACAAGCTGGGTCAATAATTAAGTGTAGGAAGGCAATGTGGATAGGTAATAACACTAAAGGCCAGTGAAAGATTACAGGAATCAACGACATCCCAGCAATGGGGATATGAACGGCTAAGGTATAAGCCATACCTTTTTTCAGGTTGTCAAATACTCGTCGCCCCAACCTGACAGACTTGACAATGGAAGAAAAATCATCATCTAGCAATACCAAATCCGCAGACTCCCGCGCCACATCTGTACCGCGTTCGCCCATTGCAATGCCAATATTAGCGGCTTTTAAAGCTGGGGCATCGTTTACCCCGTCTCCAGTCATCGCCACGATTTCGCCTGAGCGCTTCAAGGCATTAACAATCAGTAATTTTTGCTCTGGGACAACCCGCGCAAAAATATTCACAGTTTGAATCCGAGAAAGCAACTCGCCTTCTGGCATCTTTTCTAATTCTGTTCCCGTGATCACTTCTGTAGCGGGTGTCAATCCGATTTGACGGGCAATATTTTGGGCTGTTGCGGGATAATCACCTGTAATCATCACAACCCGAATCCCGGCAGTATAACACTCAGCAATGGCTGGTGCTACAGTCGGGCGCACGGGATCAGCCATACCTACCAATCCCAAAAATGCAAATACAAAGTCATGCTGTTTTTCAGGAAGAGAGTTTGGCTGATTGTCCGTTTGATGTCGCCCGATCGCTTTCGCTATACCCAAAACCCGCAAACCAGCAGCAGCCATTGTATTGATCTGCTGCTCTAAATCTCCCATTTGTTCGGCATTAAAGTGACACAAATCAGCGATCGCTTCTGGCGCACCTTTGGTAGCAATTACTAATCTATTTTCTGGCGATCGCCAAACACAAGACATCGCCAACAATTCACCAGACAGGGGATACTCGCGCAATATCGCCCAATCTTGATGTAAATGTTCAGTTCTGGCTAAATAGTCATCACCCACTTGTTGGAGGGCTTTTTCCATCGGATCGAAGGGGTCTTTGCGACTGGCTAAAATCCCAAATTCGATTAATTCATGAAAAGTTTCTGGGAGTGCTTCCCGTTCATGCAAAGCGACATCATAAAAATTGGGAGATACAAATAATTGCTGCACTGACATCCGGTTAAAAGTCAGTGTCCCCGTTTTATCGACACAAAGAACGGTAGTAGAACCCAGTGTTTCTACCACAGGGACACGACGAGTCAACACCCTAGCTAGAGAAAATCGCCAAGCACCCAGCGCCAAGAAAATCGCCAATACCACAGGAATTTCATTAGGTAAAATTGCCATCGCCAGCGCCAACCCTGCGAGAACCCCTTGTAGCCAATTGCCCGTAGATGCACCGTAAATCACGACTACAGCAACGCAGATAGCGATCGCTACATACGTCAGCTTACTAACAATGCGTCGAGTTTCCCTTTCCAGAACCGTCTCTTCCGGTTCCACAGTCTGCAAGGCTTTACCAATCTTGCCCATTTCTGTCTGCATACCTGTGGCATAGACTTGAGCAATACCCTGACCTTGGACTATCAGCGTTCCCGAATAGACAAAAGGGAAATCGTCCCCTCCAGGACGATGCTGGGATGCAATTTGCGTGGTGTTTGCTAAATCTTTGCTGTCCTTAACTGATTGCTTGCGTACAGGTAGAGATTCACCAGTTAACAAAGATTCATCAACGCTCAAATGGGTAGACCACAGCACCACAGCATCCGCAGGAACTCTATCACCCTCTGACAAAACAATCACGTCTTCACGTACCACCTCCCGGCCCGCAATCCGTTGACGTTCGCCATCACGAATAACTAATGCACGAGGGCTAGAGAGGTCGCGTAACGCTTCCAGTGATTTTTCAGTCTTCTGCTCTTGGTATAAGTTGATGCCAACAATGAAGAAAACAAAGCCTAATAGGATTAACGCTTCCTGAACATCACCCAGAAACAAGTAAATAACACCACAACCCAGCAAAAGTAGGAAAATAGGCTCTTTGAAGATTTCCAGAGCAATTCCCCAGATAGTACGCTGTTGGGTAGATGGTAGCTCATTATACCCTTCTTGCTTCAGGCGATCGCCTACAGTTGATCCACGTAGCCCCGTGATAGATTCGAGTTTAATTTGATCAGCCATTTTCCCTCTGCGACTCCGCGTGAATTTTTCATCCTGTCAATCAGCAACGCTGTTTTTTGAATTACGTAGCTTGCTTCCGCGTAGCGGTATTACGAATTACCAACACATCCCCACCTTCCAACTTAGCTATATAAGTTTGTAATGCTACCGTTGCGGGTCCTCCCAACATCTTGCCATCTGGTGCAAATTTCGAGTCGTGACAGGGACAAACAAAAGATTTCCTAGCGTGGTAAAACTTACTAGAGAAGAGTAGAAATCCTGTAATATTCTAGAGCGGTAAAACTTGCTAGAGGTAGGTTGGAAGCATAGTAAACTCGTTTGATATTTTCTAAGACGCATACGTAATAGAGTAAAATAAGTAGTTAAACAAAATTAATTACACAAAATTAAGGTATGAAACCCTTATCCAGACTGGAAACTCATGTGTAAATAATTCTGTGCGATTACTTAGAGAAAGTAAGGAACTAGTAAAGAAATTACTCAACTATCGGTAACTTCACCCGAAAACAACTTCCCACACCGACTTTACTCATCACAGAAATCTCACCACCATGAGTATGAGTAATAGCTTGGGCAATAGCTAAACCCAAACCCGAACCACCTTGACGACGAGAACGGGCTTTTTCAGCTCGCCAAAAGCGATTAAATACCAAAGGTAGATTTTCAGGTGCGATACCAATACCAGTATCTGCCACTTCAATCACCACAAAATCATCCCTTTTAACGATTTCTACCCTGACTAAACCACCATTAGACGTATATTGCAGGGCATTTTCTAATAAATTTCCAAATAGTCGTTGTAACTGATGTGCATCCCCCTTTACCCACACCGCATCAATCAAGTTAGCCTCTAAAGTAATTTCTTGAGATTCTGCCTGCGGCTGTAAGGTATCAATTAAATCAATTAAAATTTCATCTATGGGTATGGGAATTGCGGTTTTAGGCAAACTTATAGGTGCAGCATCACTTCTGGCTAACAACAGTAAATCCTCTACCAAGTGCGTCATCTGCTGTGTTGCACCCTCTATGATGGCAATTTTTTTGACATCACTGGGATGAATACGTTCTGGGTGATTTTGGATAACTTCCACAGTCGTTTTAATCGCCGTCAGAGGACTGCGTAATTCATGGGACGCATCCGCCGTAAACTGTTGTAATTGCTGGAAACTCTGCTCAATCGGTTGCAAGGCTTTACTCGTTAACCACCAACCCGTACCACTAATTAAAACCATCCCCAAAACACCACCAATACCCAAACCCATCAACAGTCTCTCCAGTTCTTTTTGTACTTCCACAGTTGATGCACTGACACGCACATAACCTAAAAGTTGTTGATTTTTGGCTGAAGAATAGACCGGAATAGTTAATGTCCTGATGCCATTTTGCTGCCACGAGTGAAAATTAGTAACAAAAGGCGTTTGGGGAAATTGCCTTCCTGCTTTTCCTAATAATTGCTGCCCAGCATCAAACCATTCCACACTCTGACGATATAACCGTAAATCTTGCCAAGGAATATCTAAGTCTCCATCATTATCTAAAATTCGGGGCATTTTGCGATGCACAGCCATCCTATCCGCCTGAATAGCCGATAAATTATGAGCCGCCGCATCCGCCAACGTCAACAATTGACTGTCTAATTGCTGACTGAGGCTATACTTAGTGGTGCAGAAAAGTCTTGAACCGCTTGTATACCAGGAGTCTGACTGAG
>NZ_CAWUDM010000176.1:0-7557 GCF_963920855.1 Nostoc sp. CCY0012
CTACCCCCAGTGTCCCCCCAGCACCCCTGGGTGTTCCCCCAGCACCACTTGAATCTTTCTTACCTCGGATCAAAGAAGATGGTTGGGATGGCGTAGGGAACCAATCTTCCAAATCCGTCAAGCTGTAATGATTTGATGTTTGGAATCCATCTTTTGCTCTACAGGTTTTGGTAATCAAGTTCCAATAAATCAGTTCATTGACTGCGGCGATCGCTTTTCGGCGTAAACTGTCAGGTGGTGAATGAGGGAAAGAACCGCGAAAGCAAGCTTCTCCAATAGACTTATAAGAAGGAAAAGCATTGTTGTCACATCCGGCACGACGGCATAAATGACAGTAAACCCGATATGCCTCCATTGTTAGTGGCAAATCATCAAGTTTACTATCCATGTAAATATGGCGTTTTCTTCTGTTATCACTAAAAGTATCGTTAGTCATAATTCCTCTGTTTGGTTGATGAAAAATAAGTGGTATTTATGTGGGGTATTTCTGTTCTAATAACTTAAGAAGAATGTATATTCTGGTTGGTTTTTTAATTTTTCTTCTGTTATACTCATAGGTGAAACACCCCCACGAAAAAAGTTTTCATTGTCCCTCGTTTTACTCCTAAAACGAGGGATTTGTTTTAGCGAATGAAGTAATTTGTACTAAATTTCCCGTGAGCAATCGCCCCAACAATACCTTCTGCCCGTTGTTGGCTAATTGCCCGTTCAGGGTTTTTGTAGAAGCCGATAATCTGTGACTTGGAGCGAATGACCAGCCGTTGGGAAGTCGCACGTTTATCCCAAACAAAACAAGAGATGGTGATGTTATCAGTAGCCCAGCGACTACCAGTTTTGTCCTTGCGAAAACAGAAGCGGGGCAAAGTCAAAACAAGAGATGGTGGGTGTTGCTCTAGAAAATCAGCCCGGTCATCGCATGGTTCTAAAAAGCTAGTGAGCAAGAAAGCCACAACACCAACACGGGCTTTTTTGAAGGCATTTTTAATAATTGGCGAAGCATACACGCTATATGGTGGATTAGTACAAATCCAATCGCAAGCCGGCAGTTCATCCCAAGACTCTGGTAGTGTTGCGTCGTAGTGGTAGTCTGCTGGTTTATCTGAATCTATATCGTTAGTCCAAATACTTTCGATATAAGGCCACACTCGGAGTAAAGAAGCAATTGCACCATGTCCCACGCAAGGTTCACCAATCACACCGGACAGCTTCACATGGCGCAGTAATTCAGTGGTGAACCAGGAAGGGGACTCGTAGAAGTTCAGGGGATGTTTCCCAACACTAGATGTAGACAATTGTAGAGTAGTACTCATTTGACTTCCCCTGATTGCTTAACTATATGCGCGCTGATTGACTCAAAATCAACATGAAAAATATTGAAATCTGTAGCTATTTTGCCTGAATTATAAAGGTCAACAATGTGTTGTTTAATGGCATCTTGTGATAACCCATCAGGGATGTTGATGTGTGCTTCACTATGAATTTTTTCGGTTACTTGAACGATGACTTTCATATTTTTCAGCCCCAAATTCAAAAACTCTACAACCATCAACTTCCACGGGGTTAATATTGATTAATCCGCCCCCAGAATAATCGCATGGAATCTTACGTTTATCCTTGTCGTCAAAAGCTTCTTTACGCAATTCCAACCACCGACCCACACAAGAAAATCCCACGACTGATTCTGGAGCGCCAGCTTTTTTGTAGTCTTCAACAGTGGCAATGTGACCACAGCAAGGGCATCTGAATTTCCATTGCAAAACATTGGTTCCGAATAGTGTTTGTCCTTGAGTTAGCCACTCTTCTCTGGTCATGATTTTCCTTCTAATGAATAACGAGATATTTATTTTTTAAATTTAGAACGCACAGCATTTTGACTAATTTCCCAGTCAACTTTCACTTTATGTATACAGTGTTCGACTGGCAAACCTCGTAAATACCATCTCAAAGCTTTTGTTTGCCATTCTTCTCCTTCTGTAACTGACTGTTGTATTAGTTTCCAAACGTTTACGGGGACTGATTCAATGAGTTGGACTAGTTTAATGCCAGAGAATTGGTCATTACCAGACTTGAGATTTTTAAAATGTTTAAAACTAGCTTTTTCTCCCAGTTTGACAATTTCTTGAATTTGCTTTGATAATTTTGTAACTGGTTCACATACTGGTAAATCAATAGATTCTTCTCGAATGAGGGTAACTCCAGTACTTTTATCCATACACTGATTGCAAATAGCATCAGCTTCTTGGTTATGTTCGCGTCTAATCCATTGAATTTGGCATTGATTAAATTGTTTACTTAGCTCAATAGCACGATGATAATATTCAAATAAATTAGCAGCTTTAACTTTCCAAAGTCCCTGTATTTGATTTATTACTACTTGGCTATCACCAAAAATTTTAATATTTTCACAACCAAGTTCTAAAGCTTTTTCTAATCCAAGAATACACCCAGTATATTCAGCCTCATTAACAGTGGCATGAGCCAAGAATTTTTCAACTACATAAGTTTTGTCTTGATATTTGATAATTGCTCCCCCGGCAGATAGTCCAGGATTACCACGGGAACCACCATCAAAATATATTTCTGCATCCCATCTTTTGGACATTGGTTGTAACTCCTTAATTTCTATCTGAGTCTTTCGACTATCTCAGCCTCTAGTTTCTGTCTGCGATCATTTCAAGCCGTAACCACAGCTTTTCTTTTGAAAGCTCCAGCTTGTTGAAGTACGCCAGCCGGGTTAGAGTGTGCGAAAAATTCTTCAACAGCTTTAGTCAGCCCCGCAGCAACCACAGGATCATGACAGGGGTACACATATATTTTTTGCTGAGTACCGTTGACTAATCGAGTTTCTTGGCGATCGCCCAACTGTGGGTAAAATGTTCTCACCCAAGTCCCCAAGTGTCCCCGGTAGTGAGTGCCACTGAGAGGAACTTTCTTTCCCAGTTCCATCTCTGCAAAGTTGACCACTCCTAGCCATTTTTCTTGAGAGCCGGTGAGCGCTTTTCTGTTATGTTCAGCTAACAGGTTGTCGGCGAAGTCTTTGAAATGCTGCTCGGTGTATGGGTTGAGTCTGCCACCAGTCAACTCAGCTAATGTCTTCATAGCTTGGACAAGAGTATGCAGCCGTTGTTCAGGTGGGGGAAGTGTAAAAGTGGGAGGTTGGGGTGTGATGGTGGATACAGCTGCAACCAAATCTAAAATGATGGTTCGTACTTGGGCAGCAATTTCAGATTCAGTAAGTAGCATTGCAATTCTGAGTGTGCCTAATGCCGAAAAAACTCTGGCTTGGGATGTTTTGGATGGTAGACAGAGCTTCTGTCGAGCATCCCGTAAGTCTTTTCCAGTAAGGGTTTTGGTTTCTAAGTCTCGAAATTCTGCACTATTGACTCTGTAAAGTTCTTTAACTGCTGACTCTGTAATTACAAAGTATTCAGCAATTTGTGCAGTAGTCGCCCAACCAGCACCACCCCAAACAGCAAAGATAATGGCTTTCGCCTTCGAGAGAATTTCTAGTGCTTTATCATCAGAAAAGTTGGTAATGGCAGATGTTCTCAGGGTTTTTGACTCTAGCAACACTGATGGGTTTAAAGGTAGACTCATAATGTTCCTTATACAGATGGGACGGGCGATCGCTGACTTTGGACGGTGGGCGATCGCTTTATATGGTTTTATATTGCGTTTTATTTGGCATCTTTCGGAACCAACTCAAACAAATCGGATATCTGGCAATCAAAGTAAACACACAGAGCAGTTATGGTGTCAGCGTCATAACGTTTTGTATTGTTCTCGCATAAGCCACGTATTGCACCAGCAGTTAAACCAGTTGCCTCCGTTACTGCTGTTCTGGTTAAGCCATGCTCATCAATTAAATCTTGCAATTTACAACGCAGTTTCACTTTTAAGTTTTGCACAGCTCTTCTGTCACTACGTTTGGTGTACTTAGGCGGAACGGGAGGATTCATCATTAAAACTACAGATGTCATTTCCTTACGTTCCTATTGTCGATTACTCTATTAAAAGTATCATCATTTTATCGATTAATCGATAAATCGACTATTTGATTTTTCGATATTTCTTTGGCATTTTCAAGCGCTCTTTTGATGATTAATCGATTAATCGATTAATCGTTAATCGATTATATTAATAACCAAGGGCAAAGGAAAGCAAACCGCCACCACCCGGACGGCAAAAGGGTTTGCAAGTATCACGACCGATTAGATCAAAAAAACATAGTCCAGAGACATGATCGCGGGGCATAGCACAAGGTCGAAACGACTGGGTAAAGAAGCCTGGAGAAGCAATCAACGGACATCAAGCAATAGACAACCCTTAAATACGGCTACGCCAAATTAGAGTGAGAGCGTTGTGGCATACCACAACGTTTTCTGTACAAAACAAAAGCGATCGCACCGTCTACCAAACACTGCGATCGCTTTCTATCCATAAATGGAGATTTTCATTATGACTTATGTAACCGATACTCAGCAAGCACTTTTCGGTTCTTTTGTAAAAGATTCGCCTTTACCTGAACTGACCCCAGTTGAAATCAGCTTCTACGATCACGAAATTTACTGCGGAAACAAACTGATTGCCCAAATCACATACAAAGAAGACTTGACCCAACCTTGGATGGTGATGGTGAACGGCACAGAGATATACCGAGCCAATACCTGGGCAAAAGCCTGGAGATATATCTGCACCCACCACAAAGACGGGACATTGCCCGAACAACACGAAGAAACCCCAGCCGCTACAGCTACAGACAACGAAATACAGTGCCAGATTGCCAACGAATGCGAGAAACAAGGTTTTGAATTGCTCGACGACGGCATATATTCCAGCGATTTCAAAGTAGGAGAAGTCGGGTTTGATGGGGTGTGGTGGTACATCCGAACTTTGTTAGGACGAGAAAACAAAGTATTTTGTCAATCTGTAGCAGATGCGGTTGAGGCGTTGGCATTGGTCGGGGTTGAGTCTATGTTGTGCGAGGATTTGCTGGACAGACCTTTTGACCAACTGACTGACGAGGAATGGCAGAACCTGCTGGAGTATGCACCAGTAACAGAGGTTAACAAGTGGGTGGCGGCGTAAATAAAGTTGTAGCTGTTTGATTGTGCTTAACGGAAATTAAACAGCTACACCAAAATTAGCCAAAAGTACTGTTTTTAATCAACCAAAAAGTGAAATCATGAAGCTTAGTTACGACCAAAGAACAGGAAGATTTGTTGTTTCCGAACTGGGACGCATTATCGATTCAGATGTTGATTTAGATGCTTTAGGTATTAGGTATGGATTCATCGCCCCCTCAACAGATGAAATAACAGACGAAGAAGCCCAGGAGATGGTTGAAGACTTAATGAGGGGCGAATAGTTTCAGTTTTGCTAGTTTTCAATTAAATTCAATTACTTAATTTCACAAGCGGTTTGTTAACAGCAGACCGCTTACTAAATAATTGTAAAAACAGGAAATCTACCATGCAGGTTACAATTACAATTCCACGGGGTTGGGGATATCCATGCTTTACCTTTGGACAACGTACAAAGCAAGGTATTGTAGTGGGAATCGAGTACATTCCTACGGACAGTTTGATAGCGAAAGAAGGTGGTGGAGGCTGGCAATATGGTTTGCTGCCTGATAAAAACAGTAAGGACATTATTTACTTGCCAGAAGAGAAGATACAACAGCTTTCGCCCAAGGAATCTGAAGAAGAAATTTTAAATGAGATTGATGCCTACCTCAACGAAGTAGCAATACTTCAGGCACAGTTGGGAGAAAGTCTTGATATCAAGACACCTTTTGATGAGATTAAACCAAAAGTTGCAGCACCAATTCAATCAAAAAGTATCTCAAGACGTTCTGCGGCTTAATCCCGCTACGCGAAATTTAAGGGCTTAATCAAAACTCAAGATGTTCAGGGGATTCCTAGAACTAGGGTGTAGGGGTTAGGGGGTAGGGTGTAGGAAAAAACTTAAGAAAGAAACAAGCACGAATATTAATAAACTTCTTTCTCACTATACCCTACACCCCACACCCCACACCCTTCTTAAAAACAATCCCCTATTTTCTTGCACTTAATCTCCAAAAAACAATGAATAAACAACAAGAAGCGTGGGATATCCTCATGGGTTTAAACAAAAAGCATTACGTGCCAACAGGTTTTTATACCTTGGGTGACGCGTATTTGATAAGTAATAAAAATCCTCAGTACAAAAACCAAATTGTGCTGGTTGAGCATTGTGGAAAATCACAAATTAATCATTGGGATTATACTTGCAAAAAGTCTGATTGCGGTAAGCAGCCAATCATCACAACCAATGGTGACGATGGGAGGGGAAACCTCAAACGCAAGGCTCCGTCGCTGAAAGTTTATGAGTAAACATAAACCCCCAGTTATTAAACACCCAATAAAGCTGCAAAGAGGCAGTTCCCAAAAAATAGTCTACAGAACTATCAAAAATATTCAACACCTCAAAAATAGTCATTTATTGGGAACTGCAACCATCAATAATCAATCTCAAATGGTTCGTAAAGAGGCTACTTATTGGGTTGTTGTTTAGATATCAAAAAGCGTAGTTTCTCGGAAATATAAGAAGCTACGCTAATTTCTTGTGAAAATTTAAGGTAAATAAACAATGGTACAAGCAATTGCCAATTCCGAAGCATTTTTACAGAATGCAGTAGTTGAACATTACAACTTTTCTAAATTAAACAAAACCCGTATTCGCTTTACTGTCAAATTAAAGAAAACCACAAAAAGTAATTCGCCTCGGTGGGCTGATGTTCTGAAGGCTGAAGGCGAAGAATCAGACTTAATCAAAGTCAAATCTTCCGAAGTAGGTCTGCGGGGAATCAAAGTTTTCAAAGCTTTAGATGAAGCAGCGGCGCAACTTCGCTCGGAAATCGCCTCAGTACAAGAGTGGATGACTTCAGACAACGGCGATTGGATTTGTCCGATTGACCTCGCGCCCCTGGTTTGGAGTCAATTAATTAATATCAGAGATGTAATTGCTCCGAGCCTCCGCACCCAACTCAAAAATGATTACGAGCAGGGCTTGATTGATTACCAAGAACGCATCGAAAACTTCATATCTCTGAATGTCTGGGATTTACCAGTAGATAAGCGTGAGGAAGTAAAAGCCAGCTTAATCAAAGCATTCCCGACTCTCTCTGATTTAGAAGATTACCTTCAAGTAGTCATCGGTCGCCCCGTTATCATTCCAGCACTGTCCGAACAACTCAACTCCGAACAAGCCAAGTGTTTGCAACAAATCACCCAGTTTATTCAACAGTACGACCAAAACCTAGAACAACGGTTGCGGGAGTCAGCGATCGCTGGAGGTGAACAATTAGCAGCCCAGCTACTTGAGGAATTGGCTGATTGGGAACCAGGACGCAAGCCCGTGCAATTTAAGCGCAAGATGGAGAAACATCTACAGAAAGTGCGGGTACTGCTGGCGAATGCTAGTCCTGAAGCTGGTGGTAGTTTGCAAGAGATGATGGAGCATCTCTTAACGGGTGACAAGAAGGCTAAACAGCTTGTTTAATAAGGGATAGAGCCT
>NZ_CAWUDM010000177.1:0-7517 GCF_963920855.1 Nostoc sp. CCY0012
CCCCTGCCCCCTGCCCCCCCTGCTTCTTCCCAGTCCCCAATCTAGTCTAGTTTCTCACCACTGAGGATAAAAATGGGATCAACAGCGGCAAAGGTTTGGGAAAAGCCACGCGTTTCTAGACGGTTGACTGCTGATTGAACAACTTCGATATTTCTGGCTCGCAATATAGAAAAGCTTTGAGAAATAGCATACAAGCCTTCTAGATTAGCAGCTGTGGCGACCACTCTACCTGATGATGGTAAATATTGCCATACTGCTTGTAAAACATCCTGAATAGGTCTTCCACCCTCAATGCAAACCCGGTGAGGAGTTACTTTGAGATCATGCAAACATTCTGGGGCGCTACCTTCAATTACTTCTACATTTTTAACCCCAAAGCGATCGCAGTTACGCTTAATTAAGTTGGCTACTTCTTCGTCTCTTTCCACCGCGATAATTTGCCCTTGGGGACACAACAATCCTACTTCTACGGGAATTGTCCCTGTCCCCGCCCCAATATCCCACAACACCGAATCAGGTTGTAGCCGCAGTTGGGAAATTAATAACAACCGCACTTCTCGCTGAGTAAAGGGAATACCTGGCAGATGCTCAAATAATTCATCGGGAATACCAGGGGTAATGTAAGGCCAAAGTTGGGAAGGCATAGAAAGACACAATTATACTAAAGGTATTAGCTTGCCCAATTTGACAAGCCATAAGCTATAAAAGCTTTTAAACACAGCATTATCAGCAATCATAATGGTCAGCGAAATTTTAGGCGACCGCTACGCAGTTCAGCAACTCTTAGGAAAAAAGTCAGGGCGGCGGACGCTATTAGCTCAGGATCAGACAACTGGTGAATTGGTTGTGATCAAGTTACTTACTTTTGGGAGTGACTTTGAATGGGATGATCTTAAGCTGTTTGAGCGTGAAGCCGAAACATTAAAATCTTTATCTCACCCTGCTATCCCTCGCTATTTAGACTATTTTGAAGTAAATTCACCCACCATCAAAGGATTTGCCTTAGTACAGAGTTATATCCCAGCTCAAACATTAGAGCAATACTTACAAACTGGGCGGAGTTTTACCGAAGCTGAAGTTAAACAAGTCGCCACAGCCCTTTTAGAAATTCTCATTTACTTACATGGGCTATATCCGCCTGTGATCCACCGTGATATTAAGCCTAGCAATATTCTCTTGGGTGAGCGTTCTGGCAATAGTGTGGGGCAAGTTTATTTAGTAGATTTTGGTTCCGTACAAACTGTCCTCGCAGCTGAAGGCGGAACTAGGACTGTGGTGGGAACTTATGGTTATATGCCACCAGAACAATTTGGGGCGCGGACTGTTCCGTCCTCTGATTTGTATAGTTTAGGCGCAACTTTAATTTATTTGGTGACGGGTACTCATCCAGCCGATTTACCCCAAAAGGATTTTCGCATTCAGTTTGAGCAAGTAACTCATCTGAGTCCAGGCTTGACTCGCTGGTTACAGTGGATGACTGAACCGATGGTGGAACGGCGTCCCAGTTCTGCTGTGGAAGCTTTAAAAGCTTTAGATCAGCCACAGTTGACTAGAACTAATACGGTAACTCTTGGTAATACTGTTAAACCTGCTGGTAGTAAAATTCAAATCACCAAAAATCGAGAATTTTTAGATATTTTTATTCCCCCAGTTGGCTTTCAACCTTCAATGTTATTTACAGGGTTGTTTGCGATCGCCTGGAATTCTTTTATCCTATTCTGGACAATTGGCGCACTTTCTGCACCTTTTCCGGTGAATGTGCCTTTTGCTTTATTCTCGCTGCCTTTTTGGGGTGTGGGGCTATTTATGATCTGGAATGTGTTGCTGGGTATATTTGGCCGCATTCGACTGCACTTGGATGACCAGCAAATTGCCTTTACTTATGAGTTATTGGGATTAAAATTTAATCGTCCCCGGCCATCGCCCAGGGAAAGTATCACTAAACTCGTTTACGTTCCCAAACACTTTACTAAAGATTCAGACGGCGATAAAACCACAGTATCGGCACAACTAGATATTTGGGCAGGAGTCCGGAAATACCCACTGAGTGTCAATTATGGTGGTATCCAATCTGAAGCGGAATTGGAATGGCTAGCCTACGAATTAAGCGATTGGCTAGGCATTGAAATCACGAAATAAGTAGTCCTTTAATGTCTATAGTTAAGAAAGACCCCTTGACAGGAGAAACACATGTTTGGACTGGGATGGCCGGAAGTAGGCATAATTGCCATAGTCGCTATTGTAATTTTTGGGCCGAAAAAAATTCCTGAACTGGGAAATGCACTGGGTAAAACCTTACGAGGTTTTAAAGAGGAATTAAACAATACTGATGATGACACTGATTCTGAAAAAGAACAGCAATAGTTAGCAGTAGAGACGCGATACCATCGTCTCTACTATTTCCCTAAAGCAAAGTATTGATTACAGAAGATGTCACCCCATTTTGGGAATCTACGATTGTCGTGGAGGTATTTTGTTGCTGTACCTCCTCTTTCACTAAACCGCGCATCTTAATTAATTTGATCGCCCGATTGACACTTTCTGGCAAAATTACCACCAGACTGTTATCAGGAGCCATATCTAGAGCTTTGTTTATGGCTGCGGTTTCATCCAAAATTGACTCATAGCGACAATCTGGATTTACTTGGGTGATGCCTTTGATAATTAAACCAGCAGCCGATCCCCGTGGGCGTCCTCTAGTATCGTCGTCTTCTTTGACAATGATGTAGTCAAAAATATCGGCTGAGAGTTTACCCAATGTCACAAAATCTTCGTCACGGCGATCGCCTGGCCCACCAATTACACCAATTCGCTGTCCTGTAGTCCAGTTACGCACAAAAGAACCCACAGCTTCATAACTGGCTGGATTGTGAGCATAGTCAACTAAAGCGTGGTGGTTCCCTAAATTAAATAAATTCATCCGTCCTGGCGTTTGACTCACAGAAGCCCGGAAGGTCTTCAAGCCAGCACGAATCTGCTCAATTGTGACGTTCTGCACAAAGGCTGCCAAACTAGCGGCTAAAGCGTTGGCAATCATAAACGGCGCTCGTCCACCCATTGTCAAGGGAATATTTTCTGCTCTTTCGATGCGATGAGTCCAATCGCCTTTGACAATTGACAAATAGCCGTTTTCATAAACTGCTGCTACTCCTCCCTTTTGGACGTGCTTCCGCACCAATTCCGAGTCGGGATTCATTGTGAAGTAAGCAATATTAGCTTTAGTTCTCTCTGCCATGGCCGCCACACGGTGATCATCAGCGTTGAGTACTGCATAGCCATCAGGGAATACGGCTTCTGCTACTACACTTTTGAGGTTAGCTAACTGATCGATAGTATCTATATCACCTATGCCTAGATGATCAGCCGCAACATTTAGCACTACACCTACATTAGCAGTTTCAAAGCCTAGCCCAGACCGCAGAATCCCACCACGCGCTGTTTCTAGTACGGCTACTTCTACTGTTGGGTCTTCCAGGATTAAATGGGCGCTTTGTGGCCCTGTGTTATCGCCAGACTCTACTAAGTATTCACCGATATATGTTCCATCAGTTGTGGTATAACCTACCACTTTACCTGTCTGCTTATAAATATGTGCTAACAGTCGAGTAGTTGTAGTTTTACCATTAGTACCCGTCACACTGAGAATGGGAATGCGGCTGGATTGTTCGCTAGGGAACAGCATATCCATAACTGCGCCGGCAACGTTGCGGGGAATACCTTGACTGGGGGCGACGTGCATCCGAAAGCCTGGGGCTGCGTTCACTTCCACAATCACAGCATCTACTTCCCGCAGAGGGCGGCTAATATCTGTGGTAACAACATCCAGGCCGGCAATGTCCAGACCAATAATTTTCACTACCCTTTGGGCTAACCAAACGGTTTCTGGGTGGATTTCGTCGGTGCGATCTACGGCACTACCACCTGTACTTAAGTTCGCTGTTGCTCTTAAGTAACAAATTGTACCTTTAGGCGGCACACTATTGAGGGTAAAACCTTGCCTCTCTAATAATTGGTAGCTGTTACGGTCTAGTTCGATTTTGGTGAGGATGTTATCATGCCCTTCACCACGATTGGGGTCTTTGTTGGTTTCTTCAATTAAGTCAGCAATCGTCGATCTGCCATCCCCAACTACATGAGCTGGTACACGTTCGGCTACTGCTACTACTTTGCCATCTACAACTAGTACCCTATGGTCCCGTCCCACATAGTAACGCTCAACAATAATTGACCGAGAAACCTGTCTCGCCGCTTCGTAGGCCGCCTCGGCTTCATCCCAACTTCTAATATCGATGGTAATACCACGTCCATGATTACCATCTAATGGTTTAATGACAATGGGATAGCCGCCCACATATTCGATGGCTTCTTCTAAATCGTCCAAGAAGTTGATTACTGTACCTCTGGGTACTGGCGCTCCTGCGGCTGCGAGAATGCGCTTGGTGGCTTCCTTGTCGCAAGCTAGTTCTACCCCTAAAATACCAGTCTTACTGGTCATTGTTGCCTGCATCCGCTTCTGATTCACGCCATAGCCTAACTGAATCAAAAAGCGCGCACTCAACTGCATCCAAGGAATACCTCTTTTTTCAGCTTCTTTGACAATGGCTTCTGTGGAAGGGCCTAAAGAAGATTCACGCCATAAATCTTGCAGATCTTGGATGTCTTGCTCGAGTTCTGCCTTGGGATAACGACCTCTATCAACAATACTTTGACACAGCCGCACAGCGGCTCGTCCGGCGTAGCGTCCCGCCTCCTCATTCAAGTACTCGATTACTACCTGGAAAATTCCAGGTGTGGCAGTTTCGCGTGTGCGCCCAAAGCCGACATGCATTCCAGCTAATTCCTGGAGTTCTAAGGCTACGTGTTCCACGATATGGCCCATCATGGTGCCTTCTTTGACCCGCATTAAAAAACCACCGCGACAGCCAGGCGAGCAATAATGACCCTCCAGACTTGGCAGCGCCTCTACTAATCCTTCATAAAAGCCAGGGATTTCATTCGAGGGCGTCTCGGCAAGGGTTTCTAAATCGAGGCGCATGACGATCAGCTTGTGGCGTCGAATGCTCCAGTAGTTTGGGCCGCGTAAGGTCTGGATCTTGAGGATTCTCATGGGAATAGGTAGATGGAGATTCGGAACCAAAATTCTAGTTTCTTACTGAAATTGACCGCTAAACTGTTCATAATAAACAGTTTTTTCTTTTTTCATGGTATTATTTTGATTTTTCTACCGCAAGAAATAAAGCGATCAACGACAGTGTAACCTCTGATACACTATTCCGTCAGCTGGAGATGCGATGTACAGCAGGCAATACAGTCCGCTGGTACAGGTGGAAGCGATCGCCATAGCTGAGGATGTGCAGTCGTAAATTATGCACAGTTAGAGGTTCATTAGCGCCGACATGAGGTTCATTTGTATGGGTTACTTCTGTGGGATCAACAATGGTGACACTGCCTTTACCCACAACTTGTAGCCAACCATCGCGTTCAAATACAGCACAAGTATCTTCATCAATGCCAATACCTAAACGATCAGGATGAGCTGCGATCGCACTAATCAAACGACCCATGCGATTACGATTATGAAAGTGCTGGTCAACAATCACTTCCGGGATAAAACCCAAACCCGTTGCCATATCGACCAAGGAACGATTTGGAGTTTCACCACTACCACCGCCAGCAATCATGTGATGCCCCATTACAGCAGCCCCTGCACTAGTTCCTGCTAGGGTCAGCTGTCCCGATCTTACGCGCTGCCGGATAATTTCCATAGCTGGCGTATCTGACAATACACCACACAGGCGTAATTGGTCGCCTCCCGTGAGGAATACCCCACTACAGGCTTCCAAGGATTCTTTAACTTGGGGCGTTTCGCACTGTTCCCGTTCGCGGATGTCTAAAATCTCGACCTTCTCAGCACCCATTTCTTCAAAAATGCGAATATACCGACCACCGATAATGGCCGGTTCACGAGAGGCCGATGGAATAATTGTAATATAGGCCTTACTAGCACCGGCACGACCAAAAAAAGTTCTGAGGATATCGCGTCCATGAACTTTATCTTCTGCGCCTCCGATAACTAGAACGGCGGTTTTAGTTGCTTGGGGTGTCCTCATTTCCAGCGATTTAGCTTTTAATTGCGGCATTATGTTTCTCCTGTCAACAACCTCAGGAGCCATCGCCTTGGACGGGTTCCCCGGCTTGTGGCGAATGGCGTGTGAATTTAACAAGGTATGGCCATGGCCACACAACTTATCAGTAGCCTGATGATTTTTGCACTTTGCTTTTTTTTTGGGAGGACACTTGTCTGAAGTTGGATAGCCAACTCCTCGCTGAATACACATGTTCGCGCAGCGTCTCCTGATGGAGAAAGCTCAATATTCATGTGTCCATTGCTGATCCTCAAAGCCAGCGCCTTGTTATTCACCTGTCCACTTTTTCCAGACTGGCAAAATAATAATGCTTGGGAGACTAGATTTCCCCTTTGGCATTGGGGGCGAGCAGGTCTTAACACGCTTTTTCTGAGGCTGGCTCGATGCATCCTGGAAGTTGTTAACTTGGTCAGATTATTAATTTAAATGTACTTGTGACAATATTTAAACACAAATTAAGTAATTAAAAAACTTTTGATCCTACCAAAAATCAATAGTTCTGGTACTTTTAGACACTATTGATTAAACTTATCTGTAGTTCTATCCTACATTGGCTGATGGTGTTTGCTAGACATTCAAATTTAAGATTAGTGTTCTCGAATACGAATTACTGTGCGCTTTGATATAGTTACACTTTTTCCTGACTGTTTTACCTCAGTTTTAAGTTCGGGGTTGCTCGGTAAAGCCTTAGCCAAACAGATTGCCCAAGTTAATCTGATTAATCCCAGGGATTTTACCACTGATAAGCACCACAAGGCGGATGATGAACCTTACGGCGGCGGGGTGGGAATGCTCATGAAGCCAGAACCCATCTTCAGCGCTGTGGAATCTCTACCGACTCTCCCCCGGAGAGAGATTATTTTAATGAGTCCCCAGGGTGAAACCATCAACCAACCACTGCTGCGAGAGTTAGCCACAAATTATGACCAGCTAGTAGTTATCTGTGGGCATTACGAAGGTGTAGATGAGCGGGTGTTGCATTTAGTTACTCGTGAGGTATCTTTAGGTGATTTTATTCTCACTGGCGGAGAAATTCCTTCAATGGCATTAATTAATGGTGTGGTAAGACTATTACCAGGAACCGTGGGCAAAGTCGAGTCCCTAAAGGCAGAAAGTTTTGAAGAAGGATTGCTAGACTATCCCCAGTACACTCGTCCCGCCAATTTTCGTGGATGGAAAGTGCCAGATGTCTTATTATCGGGAAATCATGCCGAAATTGCCCGCTGGCGGTATGAACAACAAATTAAAAGAACAGGCGATCGCCGTCCTGATTTGCTGAAAAAATGGCAACAAGAGAAGAGGCAGGGGGGCAGGGGGCAGGGTGCAGGGGGGAAATTTGTTCTTTACTCTCCACTCCCCATTACCCCTTAT
>NZ_CAWUDM010000178.1:0-7466 GCF_963920855.1 Nostoc sp. CCY0012
CCTTGTCCCCTTGTCCCCTTGTCCCCTCGTCCCCTCGTCCCCTCGTCCCCTTATCCCCTTCCCAGTCCTAATCCTCACCTTAACCAAAAACGAGGCGATCGCGTCCTTTTCTTTTAGCTTGGAATAATGCTTGTTCAGCCGCATTGATTAAAGCCGTCGGCTCAGTGTCTAACTGGGGAATCATACTAGCAACGCCTAAACTGACAGTTAAAACCTCAGAAGGAAGACCACCAATACCAGGATACTTACACTCAATTGCTAAAGCTTTGACTTGTTGGCGAACTTTTTCGGCAATACATACAGCAGTTTTCGCATCTGTTTGAGTGAGAATAGCAAATTCTTCACCACCATAACGAGCTACTAACACTGAACTAAGTTGACTCTGAGCAGTCAGTTGGGAAGTTTCCCCAGCACCATGTGTTTGGTAAGTCTTACTGCTATTAGCATATGACAAACTACTATCACCCAATGGTTGCTGAACACAGTTAAAGATGGCGTTAGCAATATTTTGTAAACAATGATCTCCTGCTTCTCTACCGTAGGTTTTGTTATAAATTTTAAAATAATCAATGTCACATAAAATCAGTGACAAGGAAGTGTGTTGACGAATGGCTCTTTGCCACTCAACTTGTAGGTAGGTGTGAAAGTAACGGTGATTGGCTAACTGAGTCAGTTCATCTAAGCTAGATAAGGCACGCAAGTATTGATTTTCTCTTTGCAACTGATCAACACGCACAAAGGGCAAATCTTCATGACTATTGATTTGTCCCCGAAAATACAAACGATACAACTCACACGCAGGAGTACAGTGATCGCCTACTAAATTCACTAGACCTAAACTTTGTAATTTATATGCCACTACTAGCTCTAATTTCACATCATCTGTAGCGGTAATTACTTCATCAAAAGCCGATGCTAATTCTGGTTCCTCTCGCAGTGCTAAAACGTACTGTTTTAAATAATCATGATAAATACCCCCTGTTGTTGCGGCTTGTTGTAGTAACTGCTGTAGATTCCGTTCTAAACCCCCTTTTCCCACCAGATGATACAAAGCCAACCTAATTAGATAAGGATGTCCCCCCACCATCGCCATCAAACTCTCAGCATCCTTGCCATCTGACCAATCTAGTCCGTGACGTTGTGCTAATTCTTGTACCTGTTCGGTGGTAAAAAGTGGTAATTTTATGGGTAAGCCAATATTAAATGGCGATTGAGTCAGTTTTAGGGGAACAAGAATTTCTTTGGAGTACACCAACACCAGGCGGAGTTTTTGCCACATCTCCACCATTTTGGCTTGTTCGTACCAAGAACGCACCAAGGGCAAAAATTCCCCAGCAATGTCGGGATACTCAAATACCCAATCTACTTCGTTTAATACCAAAACCAAGGGAGTTTTCAGCGCCGACAATAAATATTTTTGAAAATAGATCGAGCAGCTGATTTTGCTACCCATGTCCTCATCCCAATAATCATTGAGTTTTACTTCTAGCTGTAACTCCCGACTGACGTTGGCACAAAACCAGCGCAAAAACTTATCTAAACTCGTAAAAACTGCTTTATCTGCTTGTTGAAAGTCCAGACTCACAGTCCGAAACCCTTGATTGATAGCGCGCGCCAGCACCCTGATAATTAAAGAGCTTTTCCCCATTTTCTTAGGAGATCTGATGCAGATAACACTTCCTGGTTCTGTTATTTCTGCGTAAGCAAGTTCCTCCACTGGTGGACGAGGAATGTAAAATCGAGAGTCCAGGGATACCGGGCCATTGGGAAATTCTAAGGCGATCGCAGTCGCTGCGCGGTTAAACTCCTTAATTAACTGCTGATGAACTTTACTCAACCGACGAGGTTCTAAAGTTTGACGGAAGTTAGATTTATGGATGGGTTCTCTCCAAAAATCACTCAGCAATTGCCATAAATGAGCAGCAACTTTCCTGACACGCTCTCCACCGTAATGAGCTTCAAAAGCTATACTGGTATAAGTTTTTCCTTCCCAAGATGAGCGCAGTATCATCTCTTGTAGAGTCGTCAACCCATTCACCTGGCTAGCTTTTAGTAGCAACACGACTTCATCTATAGTCATTCGTCATTGGCCCTGATTTGGTGTAACACTTCCTCAACTGATTTTTCGGCATCAAAGTTTAGGTTCTGAGGATGCAACTTGATGTAGCCTCCTAGATTTTAGTGAAAGCCAATATTTTTCAAAAAAGCTACAAATAGGACTTGACAAAATTATTTTTATCTGAAACATCTGATATTAAATAATTATAGAGTTTTTTACCTAATATTTTTTGGGCAATTTGGTAAATTTTTTGTGCTTTTTTATACTATCATTAACATTTTGAGATTGATGAAGACCCAAAATGTAGCTAATTCTTTCTCAAATCCAACGGAGGCGATCGCGCCAGAGGTTACACTTTTTTATTTAACTTTTTCTAGAGTTAATTCAAGATGAGTCATACCTTGTTTATCTATTTTTCAACTTTAATCAAATCGACTGAGTAATAGCTAAATTAAGCGATTGTGACTAAATTAACATCTTTCCTCCCTAAATCCTCAAGTGCTAAGACAACGTAGAGAGAGAGCTTAAAGAATATCTTCCTCATCGTATCAGCAGCTATGCATATTGAAGAACCCGCTATTAACCAGATGGAAGCGCAAAGCTCCCAAACCTTCCCTGCGTCTCCAAATCCAGAATCTTTAGAGATTTTCCAGCACTCACAAGCAGCTTTGCAAATGGCATTAGCTACCAGTGGTCTGGGCTGGTGGAATTGGAATCTAGTGACCGAGCAAAGTTATTATGATCCTCAGTGGAAAAGCATCTTGGGGTATCAAGTAGATGAAATTACGGGACACTATAGATCCTTCGAGCAACTTATACATCCACAAGATTTGCCGAAAGTCCGCCAAGTATTAAAAAACTATCTTGCAGGTCACACGCCTATCTTTGAAGCCGAAATGAGAATGTTAACTAAATCCGGCGAATGGAAATGGATTCTCAGTTGTGGCAGAGTATTTCAGTGGGATGAATGCGGTAAAGCAGTCTGGATGACAGGAACACACAGGGATATAACTTTAGAAAAATTATCCCAACAAGTTTGGCAACAACAAAAAAATCAACTATTAGAACAAGTTAACAAAGAAATTAGCGATCGCCAGCTTGTAGAAGCACAGGTACAAGAAAAATCACAACAACTAGAAATTACCCAAGCAGAACTTAAACATACCAAAAGGCAACTATTGCAGAACGAAAAAATGGCTAATCTGGGAAAACTAGTAATAGATACGGCTAACGAAATTCATAATCCCATTAACTTTATTTATTGTCATCTCCATCCAACTGGTCAATATACTGAAGACTTAATTAAACTAATTGAACTTTACCAATATTACTATCCCACACCGACCTTAGAAATTACTTCATATCTGCAACAGTTAGACTTAAATTTTATTAAAACAGATTTACTAAGATTAATATGGTCAATGCAATCTGGATCTGAGCGTATTCAAGAGATTGTTTCTGCCTTGCGAAACTTTTCTGGTTTTGATGCAGACAAACTGCAAAAATCTAATTTACATGAAGGAATTGATAGTGTTATCAGAATTTTGCAGCATCGCTTGAAACCAACACAAGATAGTCCGGGGATTGAAGTAATTAAAGAATTTGGAAAATTGCCTTTAGTCGAGTGTTATCCTGGTGAACTCAATCAGGTATTCATGAATATTTTGACTAATGCCATCGAGGCTTTAGAAGAGAGGATGAAACAGGATTATTCTTTGATACCCAAAATTTGGATTCGCACAGAAATAGTTAACAGTCATTTGTCATTAGTAACTAATAATGACGCTAGTACAGGTGATAAAGCGAAAAAGCAAAAAATTCGGATTCACATTTGTGACAATGGTAAAGGCATTCTACCGCATATTCAAAGACATATATTTGAACCGTTTTTTACAACTAAACCTGTCGATAAAGGCAAAGGTTTAGGACTATCAATTAGTCAACAAATTATTGTAGAAAAATATCAGGGTAAACTAAAGTGTAACTCCCACTTAGGGCAAGGTACAGAGTTTATTATTGAAATGAATACAACAGCAAGACACTACATAACTAGGTGGGCGTAAGTAAGTAGAACAGGGTAAATAATTAAATGTTTGTAGTGAGTTAGCGCGGTCTACAGCCCTTCTCCTAAAGGAGACGCTACGCGAACGGGCATCCTTCTCCCAAGGGGAGACGCCAAAGGCGAACGGCGGGGGGTTTCCCCCATGAGCGACTAACGTACAGCCTGCGGCATCGGTCGGCATCACCCGTAGGGTGAGAACTTTAGTTCTCAAATCAGGACTAAAGTCCTGACTACGAACTGATTTTAGATAAATTTACATTACTTTACATGGGTTGGTTTTTTCAAGTCGTTCTACTTAATTAAAGGTTTGTAGTTTGTAGTTTGTGGTCATTTAGCCCTGTAAAAAAGTCGTAGTTGTCCAAAACCACGTGACATACTCCTACACTGATGCAAGCATACAGTGTAGGCTTCTCAGTGACTCTTCTATGAAGACATTGACTGAGCTTTGTTTTAAGTCCACGAGAAGCCCCTCCGCAGACTATGCAATTTCTTACCTTGTACCCTACAAATTTTACTGTCCTGGATGAGATGCTGGCTTATTCGCGCTATAGGACAAACCCGGAGGTGATCTGTATTAATCAAGATGTGCCTACTTGCTTCTATGCTGTGCAACGGAGTCGCTTACCAATAATCGCAATGCTATTGGACAGAGGCTTATCAGACACCAATATGGGTGAAGTCAACCAAATCCATTATACCAAATTTAAAATATTTTGCTCGTTTCCTCCGTGTCTCCCTTCCTCGCTGTCGCATTGGTCGGGAGACTGTCGTCAATTCACGCGCAATTCATCTCATCACTTCCACTATCGTGTTAAGTGAGAGGCTTCTTGCTGTTCAAGCTAAAAAGAGCTAATATTTATTTGCTAAAAATAAAGATACTGCTGTCAACGCGGTCATATAATTTGGCAAACGACAACAAATGTACATTCGCACATTATATGTCGCAATTCGCAGATAGTGTCGCAACCGCATCTAAATATCTGAAACCTTTATCCTGTAAGGATTATAAACTATTTAATCACATAGAAAATAAATTTGCTTAATTCGCATTTTCTATGTCGGAAATCCTAGATTCTCAAATTAAATGTCGTTTGTTAAAATTTAGGTATTTATCAAATTGCATGTCGCATTCTTAGTAAATTAATGGTACATTAGTACCTTAATTATTCATGAGTGTTTTTCACTCCAATGGCAGACAAACAATTTGAATTCACGGAAGAATCAACGCAAGCTCCAGATGCTATTTTTCTTGACAAGAGTAATTTTGTTGTAGATCCATCCCAAGTTATTCTGGAAACATCAGATAGGCATAAACTGACATTTAATGTGATCCAGTGGCTAGCTGAATCACCGAATCGCACAATTAAGTCTCAGAGAAAGCAGGCTGTTTCAAATACTCTTGGTGTTTCTACTCGCCAGGTGGAACGTCTCCTCAAGCAATACCATGATGACAGGTTATCAGAATCAGTAGGAGTACAGCGCTCAGATAAGGGAAAACATCGAGTCAGCGAATACTGGCAAGAATTTATCACAAAAATTTATAAAGAAAGTATTAAAAATAAACATCCAATTTCACCAGCATCTATAGTTCGCGAAGTGAAGCGACACGCGATCGTTGACCTTAAGCTTAAACCAGGAGATTATCCTCATCAAGCTACTGTTTATAGAATTTTAGATCCTTTAATCGCACAACACAAACAGAAGACAAAAGTTAGAAATCCTGGTTCGGGATCTTGGATGACAGTTGTAACACGAGATGGACAGCTACTGAAGGCTGAGTTTAGTAACCAAATTATTCAATGCGACCATACTGAACTGGATATTCGCATAGTTGATAGTGATGGTAATTTATGGTCTGACCGTCCTTGGCTGACTACTGTCGTGGATACTTTTTCAAGCTGTATTGTTGGTTTCCACTTATGGATCAAACAACCAGGTTCTACAGAGGTTGCTTTAACCTTAAGACATGCTATTTTGCCAAAGAACTATCCTGAAGATTATCAGCTAAATAAAGCTTGGGAGGTATGCGGGCCTCCTTTTCAATATTTTTTTACTGATGGTGGAAAAGATTTGGGATCAAAACATCTAAAAGCCATTGGTAAGAAACTAGGATTTAAGTGTGAACTACGCGATCGCCCTCCCGAAGGCGGTATTGTAGAACGGCTTTTTGGAACTATTAATACTCAAGTTCTCAAAGATTTACCCGGTTATACAGGGTCAAATGTTCAGGAACGACCCAAAAACGCAGAGAAAGAAGCGTGTTTGACAATACAAGATATAGACAAGATCCTAGCTAGTTTCTTTTGTGATATTTATAACCACGAACCATATCCCAAAGATCCCCGCGAAACAAGATTTGAGCGCTGGTTTATGGGAATGGGAAGAAAACTACCTGAACCTTTGGATGAGCGAGAATTAGATATCTGTTTGATGAAAGAAGCGCAACGAGTTGTTCAAGCGCATGGATCTATACAGTTTGAGAACCTGATTTATCGAGGAGAATCACTCAATGCATATAGAGGTGAATTTGTAACGCTGAGATATGATCCAGACCATATTCTGACTTTATATATCTACAGTTGCGAAAATAATGATAATAGAGAAGAGTTTTTGGGTTATGCTCATGCCGTAAACATGGATACCCATGATTTGAGTGTAGAAGAATTGAAAGCCCTGAATAAAAAGCGAAGTCAAGCTCGTAAGGAGCATTTTAACTATGATGCCTTATTAGCATTAGGGAAACGCAAGGAACTTGTAGAGGAACGTAAAGAGGACAAGAAGGAAAAAAGACGCTCAGAACAAAAGCGTCTTCGTTCTGCATCCAAGAAAACCTCAAATGTTATTGAACTACGCAAAACTAGAGCTTCAAGTTCTTCCAAAAAAGATGAAGACCAGGAAATCTTACCATAAAGAGTTTCCAGGGAAGAAATTAAGCTTGAGAAGATAGAACCACAGTCGCAGGAATATATTTCAGCGCACACTGATACTCCAGAAGAGCAGAGACATAAGTTAGTTGTCTCTAACCGTCAAAAAAACTTGAAAAAGATTTGGTAAATTATGGCGCGATCGCAACTTACAACTCAACCTTTTGTTGAAGTCCTAGCCCCAAAGTTAGACCTCAATGCTCAACTTGCTAAAACCATTGATATTGAGGAACTTTTCAGGACTTGTTTTATCACAACTGATCGGGCTTCAGAATGCTTCAGATGGTTAGATGAGCTGCGTATCCTCAAACAATGTGGTCGAGTCATTGGCCCAAGAGATGTTGGTAAAAGTCGAACATCGCTTCACTACTTAGTGGTGCAGAAAAGTCTTGAACCGCTTGTATACCAGGAGTCTGACTGA
>NZ_CAWUDM010000179.1:0-7344 GCF_963920855.1 Nostoc sp. CCY0012
CCTCTCGCACGTAGTCAAGGTTTTGACATTCATATTTCCAGGTGCAAGATCTAAGGGAACCTCTTTTGATGTCGTTGTTTATCTCCCGTAGTCCATCGTTCAATAGTTGGGAGTTTTCATTATCCAAACGCGTTACAGTCTCCTTAACACCTTGCACCATGTTGGTTATCTTTTGCTTAGTAACCTGCGCTTTATGTTGTACAAATGCTGTAATTGCTGACTCGATTTCTGCTATCTCATAATCAGAATTAACACTTGCATAATCAAAGTTTTCAGCAATCGCTGTGACTTCCTCAATAGATAAAGTAATCCCCATATCATTTGCAGTGCTGGCAACTAATTCTGATTTCTCTTGAAGGGCAATGGCTGTTTCTTTTGGTTCCTCATTTTCCTTTGTATGCGGTGGGATTAATGTTTCCAGTTGTGTCTGTGTAGGTGCATCAATGTTTCCATTTTCATCACTTACGCACATAGATATTTTTGTTTCTTCAGTGATAGTGTCATCTTTTGTAGTTTGTAACTGAGTGACATCATTTAGATTGCTTTCTACTGTTGCCAATTCCTCATCAGTAGACGCTGTTTCTTGTTCTTCACTAATAACGCTTAACTTGGTGGCGTTATTAATAAAGTGTTCAAAAATAGCTGATATTTCCTCATCTGTTGGGTTATCTGTATCTTCTACAAATTCTTGGTAAATAGGTCTAATTTCACCCAAAGACACCTTTAAACCTTGTCTAGATAGTCTTGATTGAATGCGTTTAGCAATTGTAGTAACCATGTATTTTTACTCCAAAATTAGCTGACTTTAGCGAGTGAGTTGTTTTGTGTTTTTGACTTGTAAATTAGTGCGAGCGCACAAATGGGAATAAGAACTGTTTTGTTGTAGAAAGCTTTACTTTTAAACCCTCCACAGGTTTTAAACCATCTGGATATAGTGCTTTGATTGGGGTAGATATTTAGCTGCTCCAGAAGTTTTATAAACTGTGACCCAGTTATGCCTTCACCAATAGATGGTTCTAACTGCTTGGTAATTTGACGCTTTACTTTGTGGTATTGGCTAAAGTACCTTGGTGATGTTTTTTTCAGTGCAATAAACAGTTCAAATCCTGATTTATTTAGTGGTAATTCACAGGTAATCATTGCCTGTTTTACTCTCCACCAGTGAACATCATTGACCCTTTCACCCTTCAATGTTTCGTAAATTATTCGTGTTTCTTCCATAGGGCATTTAATGCAATATGCGTAAGTTGTAATTTGCATAAATGCAGTAAATGTAATACACATCTTGCGTATTTGAATTACACATCTCGCGTATCTGAATTACACATTCTGCATTTGGGGAGTGCAATTAATGCACGGTAAGCAAATATGCGGTATCTGCATTGCAACTTTAAAGGTGTTTACGACCTCCATTGCTTGCTGTTAGGTTGTTGTGGTTATGCGGGTGAATTGCATAACTCTCTGCTGGCACACTGCTATCAGCTTGAAAAATTAACTTCTCTACTGCTGCGGATAATGCTTGGGTTGGCACGTCTTGAGGCAGTCCAAACATTTTGCACAATTCTTCCACTGCTAAGTAGGAAATGGTGATGCGCCGAGAGTCATATTTCATGGGTTTACATTCCTACAAAAATTTTTGTTACAGATTTAATCAGCTTGATTGAGCCAATTTTTTGCATTGGTGAAGGTTACTGTCATGGTTCCGTTTTTTAAAAGTCTAAAATTGTGAGCATTTAACGCGATTTTAGCCAAATAAGAATAAATTAAAGTATCCAGTCATTGGTTAGCCTTATAATCACTTTCTGACTTCCTTTGCCTTTATTTGGTGGCGTTTTTTGGCTTGCTCATGTTATATTAATTGACAGGTGCGTCACTTGTCAAGGAGTAGCAAACATTTAGCTAGATAATGACATGGGTTGATAATGGCAATAAGTAACAATAGGAGCTTATGCCATCCAACAAACCACGAGTGACGCTGAGGTTAGATGATGATGAATTTAAATACCTTGAGCAATGGGCTGCAAAAGAGTTTTTAACTGTGCCTCAGTTAACTAGAGTCATTGTTAAAAAAGCAATCGCCAGACAAAAGGAAGAATCGAGTAAGTCTGATTAATTTCTATGACCGAAACACCAAGACAGTGCAACGAAAAACAACTACCTACCAGCTTGAACCGAACCAGAACCTAGAGATAATCACAAACTCTGATGTTCTCTGTTCAAAAGCACAACTTTTATTAAGTAATGTTACGGGAAATCAGTTTGAAAGTTTGGATCTAAAAATCGTAATTTAGGGAATGAAAATTCGTATTAGAGTTAATGTCAAGTGTTCGATTGTTCTGTAAGATCAGGCAAGTAGTGAAATGAAGCGTATAAGGAGGTCAATATACAACAGGATCAAAAGATAAATGGACAAAAGCGCCACTAGTAAATAGTGACGCTTTATCCGAGATTTAGACTCATATTCCATTTACTGGAGCCGGAGAGGGGATCTCAAACAAACCAAAGCAGTGGCGGAAAAGTTGGCGCTTAGAAACCACTGACTGGTGAAATGAGATTAAATCCGTGCTGTCTGCATTTTATTATATCTATAGCTGTGGCAATTTCGATCTGCTTCTGCTGACAGATTTTGGACAAAAAAGTCATCAATTTGTTATTTCACTAGCCAAAAATAGAAAAAATTAAACAACACAGCGAATTCTCGAGATATAAAGTGTAGCAGCGCGATTTCCCCCTCCAATACGAAAACATCAAGTATTCAGGGGAAAAATCTGTGATTACTACCAAATCTACACTTCAACCAATTCAACTTACAGGGCAGTACGAGGCTCAACAGAAAAAATCACCAATTTGTTTTTTTAACAATGGTCAACAATTAAATACCGTTGAGGGAGGTATCGCGTAATGGTTGCACAATTCGTCAATACCTCCAATGATTTCATACCCCAACTGCTCTCAGGCTTGAAGCTCATACCCCCAAACTGGGCATTAACACCAGTTTTAGGGAATAAAAATCCATACCGCGCCGATTGGAACCAAGCCGTGCCAATGAGTCGCCGACAATTAATAGCGATTATCGAAGGCGGCGACACAGTAACAGGTAAGGATAGTAAATTTTACAAAATTTATCCGCAAGGATACGGGCTGAGAACAGGTAAATGGTCAGGGGGGATTTTAGCCCTTGATGCAGACGGGGCAGCAGCACAAAACCTCTTAAACCAGATGGGTGAATTACCCAAGACAGTTAGTTTCACATCGGGTAAGCCAGGGCGTTGTCAGTATCTCGTGCGAGTGCCGAAAGAATATTGGTCAGTGATTGAAACCAAAAAAATTAACACTGGCATTAAAGGTGAAGACGGTAAAGACCAGTTATTAGAATTTAGATGGCATGGTTGTCAAAGCGTATTACCTCCGTCTGTTCACCCAGAAACTGGAAGATACCAATGGGTAAATTCTCCCAAGGATATTGAAGTTGCAGAATCCCCAACATGGTTAATTGAATACTTTTTGAATAATTCTGCTACGGGAGCAAACAAAGCTGCCATCAAAGCTGAGTTACTACCATCTTCAGATGTGCCACTGTACCAATGTTTAAGCAGGGATGATAGAGAATTAATTGATAGTGGAGTAGGGGAAGGTAGCCGGGATGATAGCGGTGCCAAGTTAGCCCGTAACCTGATTGGTACAGCTGCAAGGCTCAACCAGCTGGGGTATCAATTTTTTGGTGATCCGCGTGCGCTATTTGATGACTATTGTTCTCGCTGTTCCCCGCCCCTATCCACCAAAGATGCAGAGCGCATTTGGCGCAGTGCTGAAAAATCTAACCCTACTCCTACACTGACCGATGATGCAATAGAAAATTGTGTAAAAGCCTGGAAATACAATCAAAGCAAGGGAATAGGGTCAAACAGGGAACAGGCGATCGCACCAAGGGCAACTGCTGATATCAAACCAATGGGTGAACAATTATCTGGAGATGAATTGATTACCCATGTTGATAGATTGATTGCTGAAGAATTGCCACTAAGTAAAGTTAAAGCAGCACTTGGTAAAAATATAAATGTCTACCATGAGAGACTAAAAGAACAAGAACAAAGCCTAGATAGAGATGTCGCAGCCAAGCAATTACCATCTTTATTTGAGGCACAAAAAGCCAAATTATTACCCCATCAGGTGTTATGGGGTGATGGTGGTAAACTGGCGAAATTGATGACAGAAGTAGCCTCAAATATGCCAGTCAAGCCTGAGTTTCTATTAACAACATTATTCCCAGTAGCAGGTTCTAGGATAGGCACATCCAGCCAGTTAGTAATTAATGCATCAACGAATTACACAGCAACTTGTATTTTTTGGTCATGTATTGTAGCCGAAACAGGAAAGATAAAAACTCCGGCGCAATCAGCAGTTATTAAACCATTAATGAGAATGGAATCTGAAGAATATGAGAATTGGAAAGTTGCTGTTGAAGATTACAAAAATGATATGAAAAAAGCAGCAAAAACTAATGACCCCATGCCAGATGAACCGAGTCCTCGTAAACGGTTTGTAGTGCATAGCTGTACCACTGAAACCAGGATGAAAAGACACGGCGAGAACCCTAGAGGCTTGCTGTATCACCGAGATGAATGGATAGGGTTCCTTAGTGGTTTAAACAAATATCGTAATGGTAAAGGAGATGATGAACAAATTGACTTATCAGAATTTAATGGGGATGCACTTTTAAAGGATGTCATGGACTCCGAGAAAAGCGTATTTCTAGAACAATCGGCAATTAGCCGCACAGGAAATACCCAGACTGATGTCTTGAAAGCATTCATGGCTGACAAAAACTTTAGTGACGCATCAGGTAAGTTTGCCAGGTGGTTATTTTGCTTTGGTGATGATGCGCCGGATGCCTACATAGATTTATTCACTTCAGATGACGGAACGGGTAACAAATTTCAAGATGAACTAACTTGGTTGTATAAATCTTTGGACAGGTTACCAGAGCGTGATTATCTATTATCTGATGATGCAAAACGTATATATCAGGCATATCAGCACAAAATAATAGATTGGTCAAAAAATGAAAGACACCCAGGTTTACGCGCTGCTTATCCTAAGTTACAAACATACCTGGGAAGATTTGCACTGCTGTTGCATCTGGTAAATGCTGTTCTAGCGGGTAAACAACCAGATGTTTCGGTAAACGGTCGCACAATGCAAGCCGCAGTGAATGTTGTCAATTTCTACTTGGCACAAGTAAAACTTCTCTATGCCATCAACGGAGAACAAGATTCTTTAACTGGGTTGCTGCTGAAACTGAAGGAATTTATCGATAAAAAGCCTGAAGGCGTTACGGCTAGGCAAATACAAGCAGGTAATAGAGACTTTAGAAAAATACCATCCAGTGTAATTAAGGAGCATTGCCAGACACTAGTCAACACTGGTTGCATCAAACTTGTAAAAAATACCTATTACCCATTTTTGGGGAAAAGTGCTGACACTGCTGACAAAGTGCTGACAGATTGTCAGCACACTGAAACCCCTCCCCAGTATGGATTTGAAAAAAGTGCTGACACTGCTGACACATTTTTCAACGATTTTCAAAATTACAACCAATTGGTTGTAGATAGCACTGAGCAAACTATAAAATCTAGCAGTGTTGAGGATGATGTTAGTAACACACCAATTGGTCAAAATAATGAATATATAGATAAAGAGTGTCAGCAGTGTCAGCAAAACGATGAAACCCTGACACAGCAAGCGTCAACGTCGTCAGCACTTTGTCAGCACTTTGTCAGCAGTGTCAGCCCTTCTTGTGAACAACTTTATGAGTCTAATGACCCGGCAGTTATAGAAGCGAACGCCGAACTGATACGGGAATCTATCGCGGAGCAAGATTGGGGAATGATTACAACATTGACTCAGAAGTGGTCTACTGAATTTAAAACAGCTGTATGGGCGCTGCTGACAGCAGATGAACGCTCCTCAGTCAAAAATTTAAAATCAAAACTCAATAACCCTGAACCTGAGAAAACTTGAAACATGAGCAATCACAAGAAAATTGCGATCTGCTTTGCACTCAGCAGCGCTGAGTGCAAAGCACACGCTCCGCGAACGTTATCGCCAGAATGCCCAATGCCATCAATTGCTGTTGGTAGTGAGCCACACTCATTTTCCGCTCATTTAATTTTGATTTCGCTTGTCCCTCTCAATTGCACACCTTGAATCAGTCAATCAGATTTTTCGTTCCTGATTTTATCAAGCTGAATGCAAACCAATTGGCTGCACCGTATCGAAAGGGAGCGGATATCAGATTGGTTTGGCGTTTAACTTTAGAGAGGAACGGTTAGATAAAATGTGGTTCTCTGCATCCCAATAAACTCAAAAAAATGGCCGCGAAAAAATCGTCCTCAGTAGGGGATTTTTTGGTAATAAAACACATCAGTACACTCCTGGGACTTTTGTGTAATTGCTGTGTTAATTCTCAGGCAAAAATAACGAAAAACTGTGACATTTCTGTGTGAATTTGTAGACACTTCCCAGCAGTTCCGAGAACTAAATTTGTGATGTTTTTATGGTGAGTTTGTGTCAGGTTTATGGTAAATTCACGATTTTTGAAAAATCCATTTTTCTCGCACAGTACGCCAAAAAGTTTTGACAGAAAAACCCGCTAAATTTAGAATAAAAATATGCAAAAAAACCTCGTGTAAACAAATATTAAATATTGAATTACTGAATACTACGGAAAGTAACATTTAAGTTTTCGTACATATAAGCGCGTCAAATGATGATGATGTGCTTCTGGGAAAATAGTCATCACTGGAGTAGTCAGTGTTAACAGGTAAAAACTCTCTACCACAACAAGCAGTACATTACTTCCTGGAAGGGTATTACCAAGAAGGTACTTCACGCTGGTCTGGTCTGGGGGCCAAAAAATTAGGACTATCAGGAGCAGTAGATAACCAAGAAACCTTCACAAACATCGTTAATGGACTATCGCCAGATGGGAACCAAAAACTATGTGCCAGAAGATTGGATTCATCACAACGCCGAGCCGCCACTGACTTCACTTTCTCAGCACCAAAAAGCGTCAGCCTACAAGCATTAGTAGGTGGAGACGAGCAATTAATTAAAGCACATATATTAGCAGTACAAAAAACCTTAGAACTAATAGAACAACGCTACAGCTACACCAGAGTCACAACAGAAACCGCCAGAGAAACCACCAGAACAGGAAACTTAGTAGTTGCCGAATTTGACCATATTGAAACCAGGAAACTAGACCCACATCTACATACTCACGCCCTAGTCATGAACATGACCTATCTAGAGCAGGGGAAGCGGGGGAAGCAGGGGGAGCAG
>NZ_CAWUDM010000180.1:0-7319 GCF_963920855.1 Nostoc sp. CCY0012
GGGGACAAGGGGATGAGGGGACAAGGAGACAAGGGGATGAGGGGACAAGGGGACAAGGAGACAAGGGGACAAGGAGACAAGGAGACAAGGGGACAAGAACAAAAATGCGTTCTCATCTCCCCGTGCTCCCCCTGCTCCCCCTGCTTTCCCTTACTCCGCCCAGTTTTTCGCCCAAGCTAGGGTTTGATGCACTTGTTCAAGTGTCGAGGCTTCGCAATAAAGGCGTAATACTGGTTCAGTACCACTAAAGCGAATCATTAACCAACTGTGATCGGCTAAACGGAATTTATAACCGTCGATGGTTTGGCAATCAATCACGGCTTTGCCGGCAATTTCTTTTAATGGTTGGGTTTGCAGTTGTTGTAAAAGACGCGATCGCACTTCCATGCTGGCTAAGGGTAAATCAATGCGATCGTATGCTGAGGTAAATTTTGTTTGCTCTTGCAACGAACGATAGTAATCGCTTAAATCTAGCCCCGATTCCACGATGGCCTCTAGGACGTATAATGCTGACAATAGGGCATCACGTTCGGGAATATGACTGCCGTAACCGATACCGCCTGATTCTTCACCGCCTAACAACACATGTGCGGCTAACATTCTGTCGGCAATGTATTTGTATCCGACTGGTGTTTCAAATAACTCCAAGTTATGCAACGCTGCTACACGCGGAATTAAATCAGAACCACTGACAGTTTTGACGATTTCGCCAGTAAAATTGCGCCGTTGGGTTAAGTGGTCAATTAATATGGGGATTAAGATTTGGGAACTTAAAAAGTTACCTTCTCCATCTACTGCGGCGATGCGATCGCAGTCTCCATCAAATACTAAACCTACTGTTAAACCTGATTTATCGGTTTCTCGGTGTTTTTTGATCACCTCAAATAAACGAGAGAGATATTTGGGTAAAGGTTCGGGCGCGCCACCTTCAAATAAAGGATCGCGGTCGCTGTTGATTTCTTGAACGCCTTCGCCTAATAGTTTTGCCAATCCGCCAGCTGCTGCACCGTGCATGACGTCAGCAATTAGGGTCAGTTTCCCAGAGGCGATGGCTGCTTGAATTTTGGTAATATCAACTTTGGCTTTGAGGGCTGTGGTGTAACTGGGCCAAGGGTCAAATTTTTCTTTTTTGCCTGGGGTGGCTACAGTTGGTACACCCTCAAACAACAAAGTTTCTATTTCTTTTGTCACTTCTGGCGGTACTGAACCACCAAAGGAACCCTTGACTTTTAAACCCAAATATAAACCAGGATTATGACTGGCCGTAATTACCAGCGCTCCTAAAGCATTCAGTTCTTTTGCTGCCCAACTAAAAGCAGGTGTTGGGGCATAAGTTTCACTAAGCAAAACATCAAATCCGATAGCGGTGACAGCATCGGCCACAGCCATAGCAAAGTCTTCCGCCATAAATCGGCGATCGTAGCCGACCACGATTGTCTTGCTACCTACCGTAGAAAAATATGTATTATGTAATACTTTTGCAGCAACTGGCGCGACCAGGGCTAGGCGTTCAAAGGTGAACTCATCACCAATGACGCCCCGCCAGCCGTCTGTACCAAACTTAATGGAGTTAGCAGCAACTGGCATCGAGGTATCCTAATTGATTACCTGAGGATTTTAGCATTTGTACAGTGTCTAAATTCAAAAAAAATCTCCTCAGTAATATCCACCTTTTACTGTACGACTAATTACCAGGTGCTTCCGGTAATTGTGATGCTGTAGAAGCGGGGAAATTTGCAGCGTTCAGTGCTTGATTCAACTGGTCTGCTGACAAAGACTGTAACAAAGTCAATTTTAAGGAATCTTGACTAATATATTTGGCATAAGATGGCTGTAAATAAGAGCGATATTCAGGACGGTTGAGCAGATGGGTTTTCCAGAAAGCCACACTCAAAGACCGAACATAATCATAAGCCGGCGCTCGATCTGGGCCTAGTAATGCGGCTGGTATGGGCAAAACATCATTTTCAGAAGTTGGTTCAGCAATCACGCTAAAGTGGGTGGCGTTTTCAATTAATGCCAAATACTTATTGGGGTTAGTCAGCCAAGTGAAGGGGCGAACCTGTTCAGATAATATGGGCGTAGCAATATCCTGACTACTGCCAACTAACATCACAGGAATTTGAATTTGACTCATCCCAGTTTCTCCAAAAATGGAGCTAGTTAAGGGATTAATCGCCAAAACTGCTTTAATGCGATCGTCTTGGAGTTGGTCATTGGGTGCATTTAACTCAGTTACTTGACACTGCAAAAACAACGACAAATTAAAAGTGGAATTACTAGGAAGACAGTCTTGTTGCAGTTGCTCAAAGTTGATTTTAGCACCAGCCAAAGTCAAAACAGTGTAACCACCAAAGGAATGACCAATGGCCCCGACTTGCTGAAGATTGAGTTTTCCTAGGAGTAGAGGATTAGTCTTGGTCATAATCTCCAGTTCATCCAGGAGAAATGTAATATCCAAAGGTCTGTCGATAAATTCTTCTGCTTCTAGTGGGCCAGCCAAACCTGTTAAGTAGCGCTGTACGCGTTCTGCGTTACTACCAGGGTGTTCTAAGACAGCTACAGCAAAACCGTAGGATGCTAAATGTTCAGCTAAATAAGCCAAAGTAGAACGATCAGAAGCAACACCATGAGAAATCACAATTAGGGGAAAGGGAGATGAGAGAGATTCCTGGCTAGTTGTGGAGTTAGCTTCAGGGAGATAAATATCTGTGGGAAAAGTGCGATCGCGTGAGCGATCATTGAAGGTGAACTCTAGGCGTTTCCAAGAAAATTCGCCAGGCGATCGCAAATCGGGTTGTTGCGAAAAGTCACCTTGAGCATTAGCATCTTCTTTATTAAGTGCAGCTGTTGCCAAAGTAGCTCTTAGTGCTTCTTGCTGAAGCCAACTCACCGCCTGGTCTCTTTTTTCCAGTACTTGCGATAAATCATCTACAATCCTTAGCCCGGCTGTAAAATTTATCCGCACACGAGGAGAGGGAAACCGACGCAGCAAATTCAAAACTGTTAAGCCTTCTGGCTCCGCAGCAGCTAAGATTAAAGCACCTCGTAGGGCATAAAAACCATTTTGGCGAGATTCCGTCAGCAGTAAATCTCCCATGCGTCGTATCAGGTCTTCACCTATAGGTGAGTAAGTCACTTGAGACACAAGGGTAGGACTGACATCAAAGCGCTGCTGTAGCAGCTCTCGCAATTGAGCAAGTTGTTCCGGGTTAGCACGACTGGCATAAAAAGCCAACTCATCAGTAATTTCGCCTTCTTTGGCAAAGGCTTCTAAAGCATCAACACTTAAAGAAAACTCCCCAAATGGAGGATAAAAAAAGCTAATCCGTTCAGCTCCTAGTCCGGGAGCCGCAGTGAAAAACACAGATAACAGCCCTAAACTTAGGGATCTTAGAAATTTTTTCATCAGCAACACTCGCTGTCTACCTTATCCACTATCAGTTTAGTTCTAGAGGAAACAAGGATGGGATTTTTCCTACTTTCCTGTTGACTAAGATTACTATCTTAAATTTAAAATTATTTTTAGCAAAAGTGCTGACAAAAAAAATAGGGTGGATATGATTACCAACCCTAAGAAAACACTAGCTAAAGCTGATTTTTTTAATTAGAGTTTTTCATCTTTAGAACAGCGGTCAAACCACTCCTGGTATTTTTTTTGCAGTGAGTCATCTGCCACAGCAATTGTCACTCTCACCTGCTGACAACCGTGTTTTTCTTCTAGAGCGATCGCGTTTAAAAGCAAACTGGCAATTTTCGGTGAGGTAAATTCACCACTCACGGCTAAACTACCATCGAGAATTACACCTTCTGGGATGCCTCTTTCAATCAAATCAATCCCAGAAATTTCTCCCTGACTTAAATCAATTTCTGCCAGTTGTTTATGTTCTGCACCCACCTGTTCGACAATTAATTTCTCACGCCTCACAGGGACTTGTACCATGCGAGTTTCGATTTCTTTGCGAATAATTACCTCACCAAGTTTACGCCTATGACTATCGGCTATCAACCTTTCTTCTATCAAACGAATGATTGTCTCGTCGTCTACTGCTTCTGAGGATGCTATCTCAATTTGATTGTTGATAATTTGGTTATTCCCATTTGGCTCATTGGAATAATTACCCGACATTCTTTGTTCATCTGGAGTTCCTGTTTCTAAATATTCAGGCATATTCTTTACTTCTGATTTTTCTACATTGATGACAACAGATTTGGCATGATTGTCAATTTTCTGGATTTTTTGGCTCCATAGTAAAACTAATCGCTGATTATTTACCGCTTGTGTATTTTCGTTGATCTGACTTTGATTTAACTGTTGAGATATCACAAGATTGAGCCGCCGATTAGCATCTAAAAGAATATCCTTGACTTTACCTACTAGTTGTCCTTGCTTATCAATTACAGCAAAACCTTTAACCTTATTTTTCAATGTCTCCAATAAGGTTTGGATACTAGTTCTCTGGCTGACTTGTTTTAGGTTATTCGCTATCGGTTGGCCATTCATAATTAATTAAGATTAAATGCTTGGTAAAATACTTAGGACTTACGCAAATGACATATTATTTTAAGTTTGTAGTGAGGACTTTAGTCCTCTCTGCGAGACGCTCCGCGGTAAGCGCAGCTATGCCCGCAGGGCTTGACAAAATAAGAGATGAAGCCCTTACTACAAGCAAAAAATGTTTATTTTTTGTGACACTTGCGTAAGTCCTGATACTAATTATTTTTTATGTGTTTCTTATTTTTAGCGCTTGCTAGTACAGGTAAGAATAATCAAACATGAATTATCCCCAATATGGTGTAGGCTCATCAAAAGCGGGATAATTCATACAAAAATAACCTTACCTGTACTAGAGGAATCTTAAACGATATGTCAAAAAATCAGTAAGCTAGGGTGTTTATAACCAAGCTATTTTGGGCGAATCTTACCCTATCTATATTTCAAACATCAAATAAGATTCCTATGTAACTAATCAGTGTTCGCGCCATATAGCAATCATATTCTTTCGGATATCAAATAGGATTGCTATAGATATATTAGTTAGCGCTCTTCAATGGGGAGATTAGGAGAATTAACGTCTAACTCTTCACGACGTATAGTTTTTTGAGCTTCAACTGTATCTTGCTCTACAACTTTGTTAACTCTGACTTCTTCACGCACAAATGCTTCTTTGCGAACATCCGCCGTTTCTTCATGAATGTCTACACGAGCAACTTCACCTTCACGGAATGTAGCTTCGCTAGCGGGAACAGCTCTACCAGCATTTTCAGGAGTCACACGCTCAATCACCACATGCTCTCTTTCTACTGGTACGGAAACTCTTGCTGTTTCACTTTCAACGTGCTTACCAATTGCTACTTCTCCAGTTTTCTGGCGTATTTTATTGGCAATTAGCCGTTCTTCGTACAATTTCAGGGTTTGATGATTTTGCTCATTTAGCCCATACAAAGTAGGCTCTTTATCGTAAGTGTAGTTGTCACGACTGTAATTTGGTGATGTGCCTACACCTGTGCCTGCACCTACAGATGTGTTGCTATACTTAGGATTACGATAAACTCCACGTACTCGTTCTTCGTAGTCGTAATCTAACATTTTGCCTTCGTCAAACTCTGGCAAATCTTCTGCTTGCTCTCTTGTCATGCCAATGGCATAAGCACGGTTAGTATTATAGTCAATACGAGAACGGCCAACGGGTAGTAATACTTTTTTACCAAAAATCCAGAAGCCTAAATCAACAACTAGGTAGCGGAAATGACCTTCATCATCAACTAAAATGTCATTAACAGTACCTATCTTTTCGTCGCTTCCTTCTGTATAGACACCTAATCCTTGAATATCGTTACCCTGAAAATTATCACGGTAGTTTGGATCAAAGTCTAATAATCTTTGTAGAACCATTATATTTTACCTCTGAGGTTTCAAGCCATCTCTTACTAACAAAATAAACCTTTTTTTTATTGTTTTCCCTCCTTCTATCGACTGAATTGATTGAAAAGAAAAATATCAAAAGTTATATATGTAATATTACAAGTCTAAAAATATATCGGATAAGTTAGCATAAACAAACTAAATAAGTCGGTACAACTGAGATAAATCCACAAAATACTGGCTTCTCTACATTAAAAATACAGGCAGAAGTAGCAATCTACTCTGCCTACACAATGTTGTAATATGAAATTCCCCACCAAAATTGATCGCCAAAAATCTAAATTTTTTCTGATTTTTGCTCCCCAGTTTCATCCACATATAATTCGCCTTTAGTATCAATATCTAACTCTTCGCGGCGAATTGTATCTTGAGCTTCTACTGTTTGCTGCTCTACAACTTTTTTAACTCTCACTTCTTCACGGACAAACGCTTCTTTACGAATATCAGGCGTTTCTTCGTACAATTCTATGCGTGCTACTTCTCCTTCTTGGAATTGCAAGGAGTTTGAATCTACCGCTGTTCCTATTTCTGTTGGTAGAACTCGCTCGATTACAACACGTTCTTTAGTAATAGGTACTGTTACCTGTGCAGTTTGCGTTTCTATATGCTTACTAACTGCTACTTCCCCAGACTTGAAGCGATGCTTTTGAGCAACTAAGCGTTCTTCATATAGTTTGAGCGTTTGATGAGATTGTTCGTTTAAATTATATAAATTAGGTTCTTTTTGATAACTGAACATCCCAAGTTCAGAAGTCTCTTCGGTGGTAGAAGGGCGAAAAACACGTCGTATCTGTTTTTCGTAATCCTCATTAACTGTTATGCCTCCTCTATACTCTGGTAAATGCTCTACTTGTTGTTTATTTAGTCCATCTACTTCAACACGTTTAGCGGGATAATTGATGCGAGAAAGCCCAATTGGTAGTAATATTGTTTTCCCAATAGAGTCTAAGCTTGTATCGATAACCAGATACCGAAAACGTCCATCTTGGTCAACTAAGGCATCAGCGACTGAGCCAATTTTCATACCTCCTTCGGTATAGAGATCCAAGGATTTTACATCATCGCCACTAAAGGTTTCGCGGTAGTTAGGATCAAATTCAGCCAGTTTGTAGAGAGGCATAAGTTTCAAGTTATTGCAAATATCTATATACCCCTCAGCATAAAATTTATGGTATAAGTCTGCCTCCTGCTGGCGGCTGAATTTAAGGTATATATTTTATGGACTATGCTTCATCCTTTATGAATATTTAATAGCTGGCTTGGCGTATTCATACCTATTTGCATAGGTGGGGAGTAGGGAGTGGGGAGTAGGGAGTAGAGAAAAATATTTTGATGTTGCAATACTGTAGCCAAATTACGAGGGTTCAATGGCTGTAGAAGCATTGTGAATACG
>NZ_CAWUDM010000181.1:0-7240 GCF_963920855.1 Nostoc sp. CCY0012
TTTCCCACTCCCCCCATCTCCCACTCCCCGCATCTCCCCAGTCCCTGCCAAAATGATACAAGTACTTGCTAATTTTTACGTTTCCCTGAATACTGATCCAATAAAGCGATCAGTAACATTTAGAGGATACATCAGGGTCTTTGCCAAAAATTTACATGAATAATACAAATCAAAATATATTAATTTCTTGCTCATGCAACAGCACACCATAGCAGCGGAAATAACCCAAACTGGAATGGGACTGCATAGTGGTGTGAGTACTCATGTCCGGATACTGCCTGCTGAGGTAGACAGTGGGCGCTACTTTGTCAGAGTGGATTTGCCGGATTTACCCATAATTCCCGCCCAAGTTACCGCAGTGAGTCAAACTGTACTTTCGACTCAGTTGGGTAAAGGTGAAGCCAGTGTTCGGACAGTTGAGCATTTGTTGGCAGCACTGATGGGTATGGGTGTAGATAATGCCAGAATTGAAATTGATGGCCCAGAATTACCACTATTAGACGGTTCTGCCAAAATTTGGACGGACAGTATTAGTCAAGTTGGCTTGGTATCTCAACCCAAAAGCAACCAAATTTCTTTGGCGGTGAAAGAGCCGATATGGATTTATCACGAAGATGCTTTTGTCTGTGCGCTCCCAGCACCGGAAACTCGTTTTAGTTACGGGATTGATTTTGAATTGTCAGCTATTGGTAACCAATGGCATAGTTGGTCACCGACTGCTAGTTTTGCTGAAGAAATTGCTCCTGCTAGGACTTTTGGGTTACTTTACCAAATTGAATATTTACAAAAAACTGGGTTAATTAAAGGTGGTAGCTTAGAAAATGCACTTGTTTGTGGGCCTGATGGTTGGTTAAATCCACCATTAAGATTTGCAAATGAGCCAGTTCGTCATAAAATTTTGGATTTAGTAGGAGATTTGAGTTTACTAAGTAATTTTCCTCAGGCTCATTTCTTGGCGTATAAGGCTAGTCATAATTTACACATTCAATTGGCTGAGAAAATTTTGGAGTTGGGATTAGTTCAAGTCTAAAGTCCAAATTCTCTCAAGGCTTTGAATGCCTGCTGACTAGTTAATCGCATTAATGATAGGGGAGAATAACAAACCACATGGGCGAAGCATTCCGTAAGCACATGTGTCAAAGAACACAAAAGAAAGAAAAACAGAAGAAAAGACAAAAACTTTTTGCCTACTCACTACTCACTACTCCCCACTCCCCACTCACTACTCTCTACTCCCTTTCTGCTCGCAAGTACTTTTTAAGTTCCAGATTGAAAATTAACCACACAGATCATGACAACCATCACTAAAGTGAATAGTACCGATACTACTGCTACTGCATCTACTGAACCACAGCCTATTAATGAAATTAAAACAACATTGTCATCTGAAGAAATTCAGCAATTGTTGCCCCACCGTTACCCATTTTTACTTGTAGATAAAATAATTGACTATGTGCCAGGAAAAATGGCTATAGGCGTAAAAAATGTTACTGTTAACGAACCTCAGTTTCAAGGGCATTTCCCAGAAAGACCACTGATGCCAGGAGTGCTAATTGTTGAGGCAATGGCACAGGTAGGGGGGATTATTTTGAAGCAATTACCTGGATATGAGGAAGGGTTATTCGTTTTTGCCGGTATCGATAAAGTCCGTTTCCGTCGCCAAGTAGTTCCCGGTGATCAGCTAATAATGACGGTGGAACTGTTATGGATAAAACAACGTCGTTTCGGTAAAGTGCAGGCCCGTGCCGAGGTTGACGGTCAACTCGCTGCTGAAGGCGAATTAATGTTTTCTTTAATTAACTAAAGATCTGCTGTGGTGGTATTGGGTAAAGCTGTGTATTTACTCTTACTGAATCTTGAATTAGGATAGCAGTAAAAAAACAACCTACAACAGCATTTTATAATTTCTTGATTTTCGCCACCCTTACACATAACCTGTTTTGCTCGACACTTTCGGCCACTGAATACTTACACACTCAGCACTTAAAAAAGTTCTGGAGATTCACCCTTGAAGACGCTTATTCATCCAACTGCTGTAATTCATCCTAAATCGGAACTCCACCCATCAGTGCAAGTCGGTGCCTATGCTGTGATTGGAGCGCATGTCAAAGTCGGCCCGGAAACAATTATTGGCGCTCATGTAGTGCTAGAAGGACCTTGTGAAATTGGGGCGCGAAATCAAATTTTTCCAGGTGCAGCTATTGGCATGGAACCCCAGGATCTCAAGTTTGTGGGAGAACCTACCTGGGTCAAAATTGGTGACAATAACTCAATTCGGGAGTATGTCACCATTAACCGCGCCACTGGTGCAGGTGAAGCTACGGTGATTGGCAACAATAATTTATTGATGGCTTATGTACACGTAGCTCATAATTGCATAATTGAAGACCACGTAATTATTCCTAACTCAGTAGCCTTGGCTGGTCATGTGCATATAGAGTCACGGGCCAGGCTGGGCGGTGTTCTGGGTGTGCATCAATTTGTACGCATCGGACAACACGCAATGGTTGGGGGTATGGCACGAATTGACCGAGATGTACCCCCTTATATGTTGGTGGAAGGAAATCCGGCACGGGTACGCACCTTGAATTTGGTGGGACTCAAACGTTCGGGAATGAACTCGACCGACCTGCAAACCCTCAAAAAAGCATTCCGGATTCTCTATCGGTCTGGCTTAACTTTTAAGGATGCTTTGGAACAGCTCGAACAACTGGGAGAAACTGAACAATTACAAAACTTGCGTCGTTTTATCCTGCTTTCTCAAATGCCAGGAAGACGCGGCTTGATTCCAGGAAGGGGCAAACCAGGCGCGAGTGATGATTCTTAAGCACATTAATGCCCCCAGGTTAGAAGCCTGGGGCGACACAAACATGACGCGTAGCGTCTTCCCGGAGGGTAGGCAACCTCCGCAGGCTAGTACCGCAAGGCGGAAGTCAAAAGTCAAAAGTCAAAAAGCTTATTTTATAGGCTTTTCATTGATTTCAACTGGTCTGTTTATTTACGCCGACTTGTACTAGTTTTATATAATTCTTTTTCCTAACTTCTGAATTTTTACGAGTTATTAATTATCAAATGCGGATATTTATCAGCACTGGCGAGGTAGCTGGTGATTTACAAGGGTCGTTGCTGATTACGGCGATTAAGCGTCAAGCAACGGCTATGAATTTGCAATTGGAAATTGTCGCCCTGGGTGGTGACAAAATGGCAGAAGCAGGGGCTACTCTATTGGGTAATACCAGTGGTATTGGCTCAATGGGTTTAATAGAAGCCCTACCTTATGTTTTGCCTACTCTTCAGGTACAACGGCGGGCGATCGCCTTCTTAAAACAAAACCCACCAGACTTGGTAATATTAATTGACTATATGGGGCCAAATCTAGGTCTGGGGACTTATATGCAAAAGCATTTACCACAAATACCAGTGGTTTATTACATTGCTCCCCAAGAGTGGGCTTGGACAATGGATTTGCGTAATACATCCCGGATTGTCGGTTTTACGGATAAACTATTAGCCATTTTCCCAGAAGAAGCCCGTTATTTTCGTGAAAATGGCGCACAAGTTACCTGGGTAGGTCATCCTTTGATTGACAGAATGCAAGACGCTCCCAGCCGCGAAGTAGCCAGGGCTAATTTAGGGATTCCACCAGAACAAAAGGCGATCGCACTTCTTCCCGCTTCTCGTCGCCAAGAATTAAAATATCTTTTACCAGTTATTTTTCAAGCAGCCCAAACTATTCAAGCTAAATTACCCGAAGTTCATTTTTGGATTCCCCTATCTCTGGAAGTTTACAGACAGCCCATTGAAGAAGCAGTTAAAAGTTATGGTTTACGGGCGACAGTTGTATCTGGTCAACAAAAAGAAATATTTGCCGCAGCTGATTTCGCCATTACCAAATCTGGGACTGTGAACTTGGAACTGGCCATATTAGATGTACCGCAAGTTGTAGTTTACCGTTTAAGCCCCATTACAGCTTGGATTGCCCGGAGAGTTCTCAAAGGTGACATTGTTTTTGCCTCGCCACCAAACTTAGTGGCCATGAAATCAATTGTGCCGGAATTTTTACAAGAGCAAGCCACGCCAGAAAATATTACCCAAGCAGCGATGGAATTACTACTAAATTCTGAGCGCCGTCAGCAGACTTTAGCAGACTATGCAGAAATGCGGCAGTCTTTGGGAGAATTAGGAGTATGCGATCGCGCTGCTCAAGAAATTTTGCAAATGCTGCCAAATGAGGGGAGTAGGGAGTAGGGAGTAGGGAGTGGGGAACTCGGGGCCCCCTCTGGGGATAAGGGGTAATGGGGGAATGGTCAATGAAAAAACAACGGCCGATTGCAGTTGATTTATTTGCCGGTGCGGGCGGGATGACACTTGGCTTTGAACAGGCTGGCTTTGATGTTTTGGCTGCTGTGGAAATTGACCCGATTCATTGTGCAACACATGAGTTTAATTTTCCTTTTTGCTCGGTGTTGTGTAAAAGTGTTGAGGATACGTCAGGGGCAGAAATTCGGCATTATTCACAAATAGGCGATCGCGACATTGATGTGGTAATTTCTGGTTCACCATGTCAAGGTTTTTCTTTAATGGGTAAACGGATTTTTGATGATCCGCGCAATTCTTTGGTGTTTCACTTTTACCGATTGGTATTAGAATTAAAACCCAAGTTTTTTGTGATGGAAAATGTCAGGGGAATTACTGTCGGGAAACACAAGAAAATCCTCACGGACTTGATTAGCGAGTTTCAAAATCAAGGCTATCAAGTAGCAGAAAATTATCAAGTTCTCAATGCTGCCCATTATGGAGTTCCCCAGTTTCGGGAAAGATTATTTCTTTTGGGTGCTAGGGAAGATGTAGACTTACCGAAGTACCCGCAGCCCATTACTCAACAAGCTTTGCCACATGACTCTCAACCAGAAAATTCTTCTGTGCTTCCTCATAGCCCAACAGTTTGGGAAGCAATAGGGGATTTACCCGAAGTTGAAAATTACTCAGATTTACTAACACAAGACTGGATAGTAGCGGAATATGGCAAGCCTAGTGATTATGCCCAGAAACTTCGTGGTATCAGCACTGTAGCAGATGATTATGCCTGCGATGGGCTACGCCCCGCCGGAGGCGATCGCACCTTTGATTCTCGCATTCTTACTTCTAGTCTTAGAACAAAACACTCCACTACTACTATTGAACGGTTTGCTAAAACAAGTCAGGGAGAAAGAGAACTGATTAGTCGTTTCCATAAACTACATCCTGCTGGCGTTTGTAATACTTTAAGGGCAGGAACTGATCAATATAGAGGTTCTTTTACTTCACCTCGGCCGATTCATCCCATTACTCCCCGTTGCATCACTGTCAGAGAAGCGGCGAGATTACATTCTTATCCTGACTGGTTTAGATTTCATGTCACCAAATGGCACGGTTTCCGCCAAGTTGGTAATTCTGTACCACCTCTGTTAGCAAAGGCTGTAGCAGCAGAGATTATTCGTAGTTTAAATATTGCACCTTTTAAGCCCAGTTGCCGTTACGAGTTGGGACGGGAGGACTTATTAAAACTTACGATGTTGCAAGCAGCACAACGTTATAATTCGTAATTCGTAATTCGTAATTGACGTTTAAAGTCTTATCCTCACTCCCCACTCCCTACTCCCTACTCCCTTTCTTTATGTCCAAGCACGGAAAAAGGTGGTGTCTTCCCAAATACTAGCTGTTTGTTGAGCGATCGCAGCTAGTTCTTGTTCACTTAGGGGTTGAAAAGCACGAGCTATCTTGACATTATTTTCTAATTGTGAAACTGTTTCCGCTGCAATTACGCAGCAATGAACCCCAGGCTGAGACATGGCGTATCCTAAAGCTTGTTGCATACCTGCCAAGCCACCAGGCTGAAATAATCGACCATAAGCTGGGACTTTCATCGCTATGACACCCACATTCCTTTCTTGCGCTACTGGCATAACTACGGGTAGAAAAGGACGTGGGTGATGTTGGTCGGCAGCATTCACAGGAATCAATGTAGTGTGGAAAGGATAACGGCGCAGTCCTGTGGCAATTATTTCTGGATCATGATGTCCGGTAATACCTGCGAACCGTACAAGTTTCTGCTGTATGGCTTCTTCTAAAGCTTGAATTGCACCAGATGCACTAAAAATAGTATCGAGTTCTGAGGAAAAGGAGACATGATGCAACTGCCATAAATCAAGATAATCTGTATTCAGACGTTTAAGCGATCGCTCTAATTCTCTCCATGCACCATCACGATCTCTTTTATCTGTCTTGCTGGCTAGAAACAATTTTGAACGATGAGGTGGCAGCACTTTTCCCAAATAATCTTCACTAGGGCCATAACTAGCAGCCGTATCAAAGTAACGGATACCTAATTCCCAAGCTTTTTGAATAATTGCCTCAGCATCACGTTCTCTACCATTCCACGATAGTGGGGTTTGTCCTGCGCCTCCCAACCCAAAGATAGGCAACTTTACTTCAGTGCGTCCCAATACTCGTTCTGGCATAGTTACTATTGGTTTAGCCGCCTGTTGAAACGCAGTAGTTGCCGTAATACCGCCAGCAACAGCAACACTGGTAATTAAAAAATTGCGCCGTGTTTGCTTGTCTGTCATGATTGGCTTTAGTGAATTTGCCGTTCTTGTCTTATTTTAACTAAGAAGAATTACTCTTAGATATCTAAAAAATAAGTTGCCAAACCGTGAATTTGCCATCACAAATCTAGAGTTTAGCAACCTGCTTTTTTACCTATGCTCTTAAACTCCACTGTTTCCCTAGCCGAGAAATTAAGGGGGTACGTGGGAGTTTCCTATTACCTAGAAGCCTAACTTGATGATTTCAAAGAATTTTTCATTATCTATTTATACAAACCAACTGATATATTCACTGGAATCACACTTAACACACCTCAGCATTGGCTGGGATAGATATAGTCAGGACTAGAGAAGCCCGCTATGTTTTTAAATGTGATGCACAGCAGGCTGAAATAGGTTCATAGGTTAAGCACTAACCTGTGACATAAGTATGATAAATTACTAAGTTACTAAAAATAATCAATCCCTAGACTGTTGTTTGCTTGATACTGGTATGTTATTTCGATGTTCTTCATTGACTCTTGAGGTTTATGTGGGCTTCGACTATTGAAGTTGTATAAAACCAGGGCTGTACTGCTTCGCAGAACCCGTAGGGTAGCCCCTTAGTGGTGCAGAAAAGTCTTGAACCGCTTGTATACCAGGAGTCTGACTGA
>NZ_CAWUDM010000182.1:0-7115 GCF_963920855.1 Nostoc sp. CCY0012
GTGTTACTGTTTTTTCAACTTGAGACTCCAAAAAGTTTTCTGCACCACTAAGGAAGGCTCCTCACGAGCTATGGAGTATTTATTATTTGCCGGATAATTTGTGTTAACGAGGAAAAGATACTATTCAGCGTCGCCTACGGTGAGCGAAACGCCAGTCCGAGCGCAGGAATTAGCAAAAAATCATATTGCCATAATCCCCCTTTTCAACTCTTTCCTACTTGCTTATAAGATAGAGAATTAACCGGCCCAAAATCCGCTCAACAAGTTATAAACGTTGAGAAATGTTACCAAGTCATCTATCAGACCAGTAATAATACCAAGAAGTGAGCTTTGTGGAATTGTCGTTGTTGCGGAGGCCACTGCATTATTAAATACAGTTTCCCAAGCATTTGGACCGATAGCCGTTGTACCATAAACCTGTGTACTCACAGCCAAAATAAAGCCAAGCGCAGCTAGACTGGCTAGTATTGTGCGACGTTTTAACATTATTATTTGATACCTGATAGTTTGCCAAGTTTGTTTGACAGGGTAAACCGAAAAGGTAAGGGAAAAGCGGTAACTTTTCAATTTACCTGAGCTAATGAAGTAAAATTATTCCAAGCAGCAATTAACCGCTTACTTTCATATTATCTTAATATTTTTTAGTAATTTAAGCTAGATATTTTGATATTAGTAAAATTTATATTTCTAATAAAAATGTAGTGCATCATAGAGTTTACAACTTTGTAAATTCCATTGAGTATCAGCAACAAAATATATCTACCTTGAGACATATTTTTAAATTAATTTGATCCCAAATATCTTTGTCAAACCAGATATCCCTCTAGTTTGATTCTCCCGCAACTCTTTGACAAAATTTTCTGCAATCACAGCATAATCATATTCTGGTGTGAGATTTGTTCTTTCACTTGGCTGATTTATTAACTTTACTTATATTACAGAGCCAACTCAGCCATTCAATACTGACATTTAAAATTACTAATTCTCAACGAAAATCTACTTATACAGGTATTCATCACGGAGTGATCGCCAAACTTTTCGGTCTACTGAAGGAGTCAAAAGCCAAAATTCAAGTGTCAGGCAGATTTGAACGCGATATTGTGACAGAGATAAAAGAGGCTAGTGAATATTACTTAGCAAGCGAGGAACATCAACAGTATTTTGAGAAGAAAGGGATAGGATAGCTATTATTCAAAACATTCGGCACGCGATCGCCTCGTCCATGCAGGTGCATGAATGTCTACCGCCTGAGCAATTTTTGTAAACTATGATTGCACTCGATGATAACTAAGATTGTATTAAGCCTATAATAAACTAAGGCTAATTATAGCTATAAGTGCAAATTTTAGCACTGAGAAAGTGTGTATCGCGTTCGTTAGGCATCACAGGCGATACCAAAGGCCAGCAAAATTTATCGGCAGCGTAATAGGATTTATTCTCGTTACCAACATGCTCCATCCGCGATCGCATGTTGGTAAAAAGTTGTGTATCTGGTGGGAGAGGGAATTAATCGGAGATTATATCGGAGAAAAGATAAGGGTATCTTATTTTGTGTTGTAGTCTTGTATTACAACGTAACTTCAAGCATAATATGAGCAAACAGCTTATAGTTAATGGTTTCAAGCGTGGCACAACTAACCATTCAAATACCGGATGAACTAGCCGGGCGTTTAGAACCTTTGCAAAGTCGCTTACCTGAATTGCTCTGGCGATTGTTGGATAGTGATCCCACACAAACAACACAACAGTCTCAAGTTAATACGGTGACTGGAGAAATTGCCGAAGTTTATCAAGAAGTGCTAGATTTTTTGATTAAGCGTCCAACATTAGAAGAAATTATTGCCTTTAAAGTCTCAGCCAATGCTCAAAGAAGGCTGCAAATATTATTAGAAAAAAACCGTTTTGGTACACTTACTTCCATAGAAACGGCAGAATTAGATGTTTACGAGCAATTAGAACATATGATGATTTTGCTCAAGGCGCGTGCTATGAAAAAGTAATCAAAGAAAATGCCTTCTAATTCAATTTCTACAGAACTGAGAAAGCTGATCGTAAATAGAGCTTCAGGACGCTGCGAATATTGTTTAATTCATCAAGATTATTCAATTTATACTCATGAAGTAGATCATATTATCGCGGTCAAACATGGAGGTGAAACTGCGGCAGAAAATTTAGCACTTTCATGCCTATCATGCAATCGTCATAAAGGTTCTGATTTCGCTACTATTGACGCAGTTACAGGAGAAATTGTCCCATTGTTTAACCCGCGTCGTCAAATTTGGGATGAACATTTCTATTTTGAAGATGCGAGAATTGAGGGAAAAACACAGATGGGAAAAGCCACTGCCAGATTACTTCAGTTTAATATTCCCAATCGTGTGGTGGAAAGACAAGTATTAAGGAGCCAAGAAAAATATCCGTAAGTAATTGCATAGCAAATAGAGTGGAGAGAAAATGTAGATTTAATCGATGGCGGCAATCAAGCCTTAACTAAGGCTAATTGAAAATCGCATCTTTTTTTAAAAAGCTACAGCATTATTCAAAATTAACAAATAACACTATTGATTCAATTAATTAAATAAAAAAATATGGAGAGGGCAGAATCTTTACCGCCAATTAAATTAATTCCTATTGAAGATACCGCAGTTAAAAGAAAGCTAGAAGGTAATAAAATAACTGCAAAAACATCTCTACCTACTGATATCCGGTGGGTGAAAGTACTAGAATTTTTACGCAGCAACAACCTGGCTCCCAACAGCCGTAAGCTATACGAACGGGAACTAAAGCGGTTCTTGGGATGGACACAACTGCACTATCATGAGTTGCGTCCGCGCCACTTAGGTTTATACAAGGAATATTTACGCGACGAAGTAAAGACTGATTCAGAAAAACCGCTTTCAAAAAGTAGTATCAATGCTGGGGTGTCCGCGCTTAAAAGCTTTTTTAAGTGGATGTGCTATACATATCCAGATATAATCGCTACTAATCCCACATTGGGGATAAAGCTGGAAAAAGTGCCACTGCCACCAGCCCAAAGTTTAACAGATGAACAGATGGAACGGGTGTGGTCAGCTTTAGAATTGTTAGGAGAAACAAAACAACGGGATACAGCACTTGTTCATATTCTCAGTCACGGACTACGTGCCGGGGAAATCGTGCAGTTAAATGTTGGTTCGTTTGATGGAAAACTGCTGTTTTTACCAGATACGAAAACGAATGAACCACGCTTAGTGCCGTTGCGAAAGGAAAGCCGTGACGTACTAGAAGGATATTTGCGATCGCGGCAAGAACTGGGTGAAGAACTCAACAGTCTCTCCCCATTAATGATTTCACACCATGCCTCATATAAGGGTGAACGCTTGAGTTATCACGGGATTTACTTTGCAGTGGAGAAAATTGGGGAATTAGCAGACATTGAAGATTTGCATCCTCACCAATTCCGCCATACTTATGCCACCGAATTATTACTATTAGGTGTTGATCCCAGCCATGCGCGGAAGTTGACGGGACATCAAAGTGAGAAAGCGTTTCGGCGATATACACTGCGTAGCGAACAAGAGGCGGCGATCTCTGCTTACTATCGTGCAATTGGCGAGGAAGAATCTGAGTAACCCATGCCCAAGCCACTTGATCCGAAGTGCCAACTGTGTGCTACGTTACCGACATCTAAGGCTAAAGTACTGCATGGGACAGAAGGTGATGGCTGCTGGAATCCAAAGGTGTGCCATAATCGCCGTTCGTTCTACCGCAACCGAAGTAAGGATGATTCAACACAAATTGAAGCGATCTCAGTTGAACCGCCTGCAACGTATTTTGCTGTGCTGTATTTATATAAAGAACCAGGGGATAAGCCATTACACGCCTTGGGTGCAGAACTATGGTTGGGGCAAAAACCTATTTGTCGGTTAGAGCCAATTCACTGCTTTGGGCTAACAGCAGGGAAGATACGCGCCTATACAGATAAGGTGTTGCAGGCGTTTGCCAAAGAATATGGTGTCTCGCTGTATCAATATAAGGATATGTTCGAGATTAGCCCATCTCATTGTCCAGTGCGCCCTTGTCCATTACATCCAGAATTATAACTATGACCACGTATCGTCAGTTAACTATCTGGGATGTGCTAGATGAGATGTCAGAAGCTCCACCAACATCTTCACTTGATGCAGTATGGCAGTGTTTAGATGCAGAATTGCATGATTTACCTGTGGAAGTACAATTATCAACCGCAGCACTGGCTTTTTCTCAAATTGCAGATATTCTCAAATCTCGTGCTGAGTCGGTTTTGCAGGATGTACGCGATCAAAATCATCCTGAAGGTCCCGTGATTAGTACCGATATGTTTGCGGGATTAGTACGGACAACAATGCAGTTAGATTTAGACGATTTAATAGAACCAGTAATACCGCAGACTTTTAAACCACATGGGGCGCATCACTTTTCTCATATAGGTGAGTCCAATGATTCAGTAGTAGCCCCGGTGGAGAAAGAAAAAGTGTTAGCAATGGTGGAAGAAGTAACGAGTTTAGAGGATGTTCGGAATTTGGCAAGTGATGAAGATGTAGAACCCATCTTCCGCACCCTAAACTGTCACACAACGAAAAATGGTCGTTTGGGGGTTTGGGATTAGCGATCGCCACCTAAGATTTCGACCTTTTTGTATAAAAAACATCCTAAAATGAATTCAAAAATACGAAATTACCGATTGTGACACCGGGGGGTGCGGAATGTGGGGCAAAGTGCGATCTCTCTTTATTTAGTCAATATCAAAGACGACATTTCTGTGGACAAACTGCAACGGGTTTTGAAAATGCCAATGGTAGAGGTATGGTTGGGATTATTGCTGGGTGGGTTTCAATTGGAGCAACGTGGTGAGTTCTACAATAGCCAGGATATTTGGCTATTGAGAAATTCTGAGAAAAATTTTGTCGCCTCAAGCCAGTCGTGAGAAATGCTACAAATCAAAGTCAAGGGTAAATGTTTGATTGTCAGATTCTTCCGGGGTTTCGGATATAGACGAAGGGAGCTGGTTTTGTTGGTTTTGCTCAGTATTCCTAGATATAAAAGTTGGCGTATGTGTGGCTTGTGAGACTAATTGTTGTATGGGAAATGCACCCTTTTTGAAAGCAAAATAGCAATCAATGATAAAGTAGAGTGTCTCCAGGTAACTTTTATCTAATTGTTGGGATTCCGTAAATATACGTTCACGGTAGCTATCTTTAATGCGAACTTTTTCCGGGGCTAAGTCTTGTTTATCTGCCATTGTGATTACCTAGCAACTGTGCTTGCGGAATTTTTTTTCATAATGGTTTTTGCCATCTCTAGAAGTCCAAAGGCATTAGCTTCTACCGGATTATCCAGAATTGTGAACCCGTTTTTCTCTAATAGCTTTTTGAATCCAGGTAACAGACAGCCGCCACCAATAGCCCAGATTTCATCCCCTTGGTGTTTGGCATCTAGTGTCAGACTGACTGGTTTCTTCAAATACTTTTCATACCAATCTTTTAAACAAGTGCTGTAGACATCTTTAATATCGATATCACGGCTGTACTTGGTATGCCCCATTTCTAAAACATATCGGATTTTGGAGGGGTCGCCGATTTTACCACCATTGAGGTGTTTCATTTTTTGGGAAATATCATCGATAAGAACTTCAACACCTGCGGGGTAGGGGGTGTGAACTTCGCGCTTACCCTGGTTGTAACGATTAAACTAAGCGAAACTCTCACGAGTTCCGCTCGTCTTCAGAACCGTGCGTGAGACTTTCACCTCACACGGCTCCTCAATAATTTGGCTCTTGTTATGAGTACCTCTTTCAGAAGAGTCACTCTTCTGACTACCATCGTTGGCAGTTTTGCTATCATGGCAATGACGATGTAAAGCCTGAAGGTTTTCATATCTGTCCTTTCCGCCTAGTGACGTAGGGATAATATGGTCTATTTCGACTAAATCATCTTCCCTAAAGTACAATCCGCAGTGATTACATTTTCCCTGTTGTTTCTTTAGGAGTATTGCTACTCTTTTTGGAACTAAGGGGTGTTCTCCTCTTCTAGAACTCCAGTATTTCAGGTTCCCATCAAAAGGTGAGGCTATCCCCTTAACCTTGACGTGTCTAACAATTTTCTTGCTGTCATGGTCTATTAAGGTTTCGGCTACTTTTCCATCTCTGGTTACTGAGAATACCCAGTTATTTCCACCTACGGTATGCCAATACTTATTGGATACCCATGTCCCGGATTTACCAGGATGGCGGCGCTTCGCCCATCTGGAAAGCTTTTGATATACTAGGTGGTCAATCTCGGAAAAAGTTTCCTTACTTACTACAGTTGAGTAGTAATTTACCCATCCGATAATTATCGGGTTTAGGTGTTTTATCAACCTTTCATGAGGGGCTGATTTGTGGGATTCTATGATTCCTGATATTGCGTCGTAGTGTTTCTTGATGGCTTTCTTGCTGGGTTTGATGAGTGTTTTAAATCCTAGTAATTTACCGTTTGATAATTTACCTGATTGGTTTTTATCCATTTCGTATTGTCTGACATTGAACCCTAAGAAATCAAATCCTGCTTCATCAGAGAATTTGAGGTCTTCTACTTCCTCTGTTAATAGGTACTTTTTGCGGGTGTACATCGATATGTATTCCTTGCGTTCGGTACTTTGTTGTGGATTCTGTAGGGTGTGTCCAATGCTGGTTTTACTAGGACTTAATTCCAGCCCCATTGTTGCTAACCACGTTTTTACTAACTCTCTCATCTCAATTATTTGTGATGATTCATTGGCAAGAATTACAAAATCATCGGCGTATCTTATTAAGGATATTGTGTTTTGATTTACTTTCTTTTTGCCTTTCAGGCTTCTGGCATAGTCTATTGTTAATTGCTCTAACCCGTGTAGGGCTATATTCATGAGCAATGGAGAGATTACGCCACCTTGGGGTGTGCCTTCGTTAGTCTCTGAGAATTGACCATCATCCATTACACCCGATTTCAACCATGCTTTGATCAGTCTCTGCATTGTTGGGAATGTATTGATTTTTCTGAGCAATTCATCGTGATCGATTTTATCGAACGAAACCATTACTTAATACCCATCTCAATAACCCATCAGCAGACTTAACT
>NZ_CAWUDM010000183.1:0-6783 GCF_963920855.1 Nostoc sp. CCY0012
TCCCCCCATCCCCCCAACTCCCAACTCCCCACTCCCTACTCCCTACTCCCTATGACTATTACTCCTAAATCAGAAATGAATTGGCAGGAATTAGCATCACCGCAAGCAGATATTAATGCTGCTCCCAATTTCTTTGGTGAATTGCTACAAGAGACACTAGCTTTAACTCGCCGCTTGTTTATTCAATTACAACGCCGCCCCTCAACTTTAGTTGCGGGAATTATTCAGCCGGTGATGTGGTTAGTGCTATTTGGTGCTTTATTCCAAAATGCCCCCAAAGGTTTGTTTGGAACTACGACGACAAATTACGGGCAATTTTTGGCGGCTGGTATCATTGTATTTACAGCCTTTGCTGGAGCCTTAAATGCTGGCTTACCTGTAATGTTTGACCGTGAGTTCGGTTTTTTAAATCGCTTACTGGTAGCACCTCTAGCATCCAGGTTTTCCATTGTCTTTGCTTCGGCCATCTTTATTATTAGCCAAAGTTTATTACAAGCAGCTGTAATTGTGGCAGCCGCCGCCTTTTTGGGTGCGGGTTTACCGGATGTCGCAGGTTTAGGTGCGATCGCCTTAATTGTCTTTCTGCTGGCTTTAGGTGTGACAGCCATCTCTCTGGGTTTGGCTTTTGCTTTACCCGGTCACATCGAATTAATTGCCGTAATTTTTGTTACCAACCTGCCGTTGCTGTTTGCAAGTACAGCCTTAGCTCCTTTAACCTTTATGCCTCAGTGGTTGCAAGTTATAGCTACCCTGAATCCTCTCAGCTATGCCATTGAACCAATTCGCTATCTTTATCTACACAGTGATTGGGGATTAGGTAGTGTAGTGATGCAAGCTCCTTGGGGTAATGTTACCTTTGGGGGAGCGTTGTTGGTGTTGTTTGGCTTTGCTCTGATTGCTTTATTGAGCATTCAACCCCGATTACGCCGGACTCTTGCATAAGATGACAGCATAATGTGTTTGGAGTGATTTGAAGTAAAAACCCCATGAAAAAATCATTTTTATCAGTTAGTAAACTTTCTCTAGCCACCTTAGCAGGAATTAGTTTTGCTTCTTTGCTAATGGTTCCACCCAGTTTGGCTCAAATCGGCACAGTAGATCGTGGTACAAATCAAAATACCGACCCCTTGGCTCGCCCCAATTCAGGTGACTTCAATATGTTTGATCTGATTCACCAAGCGAATTTTGGGAATATCAACTGGAATCGGGAGCAACAGCAAGAACAATTGAACTCAGAAGCCGCAAAATTTAGAGCCGCTCAAGAAAGAGCAATTCAAAAACGACAACAGGAGTTAAATACAAATCAGCCATCGAGTTCACCTGAAGAAAGTCAATTACCGTAGATTTTATCCCGTGAATTTTCTATGTGGAAAAGTCCACGGAAAATCTAACTTCCACATCAGGAATCCAAAGTCTCTCTCCTCGCAGGAGAGAGATTTAGAGAGAGGTTTTCCAGATACCGTAAAAACTACAGACCCAGTGCCGCTAAAACATCACTAGCATGGGTAGTGGTATTAACACTAGCATCAACATGGACGATTTTACCGTTAGGGTCAATTACGTAAGTGACACGCTTGGCATAGCCACCACCATCAACATCGTAAGCTTTGATTAAACTTTGGTTAGTATCAGCCAAAAGAGGAAAATTCAAATTATATTTTTGGGTAAAAGCCTGATGAGAAGCTTCATCATCCGCGCTGACTCCCAAAACTACAACATCTTTACCTTGATAATTAGGTTGGGCATCCCGGAAGCTACAAGCTTGTTTGGTGCAACCTGGGGTGTCATCTTTGGGGTAGAAATACAAAACAACTGTCTTTCCAGCAAAATCAGATAATGAAACGGTGTTGCCGTTAGTATCTTTGACGGTAAATGCAGGTGCATCCGTACCAACTGTTAGAGGCATAATGAACCTTTCCTGTTTTCAGATTGATGACTCTGAAATTTTACAATAATTTACAATGATTAAATGAATTACTAGAAAAACTGGTGGTTCGAGATTGGGGGTTGGGAAAATAAATTAATGACTAACGAGTGATGACTAAAGTAGATTCTCAAAATCCGAAAACGTTTTTTTATACCCGTAAAACATTAAAAAGGGCGGAGCGATCGCTTGTGTGTTCTCCCTTCAATATTGGTTTGTGGGAAACGATGGGTCATCAGAGTGTGCCTTTAGGTGCCATCGCCCTGGAAAATGGTGTCAAGCATGGCTACACTCAACGCTCTTTGTCAGAATTGGCGTGTGATAATGCTTTAGGCTGGCTGATTCAAGTAGGTGTACTCCGGCGAGAAGTCGATGGTCAAGGAATTACAGATGGTTTTCGCTTGACTCCTCTAGGTCGCCAGCTACTAGAACAATACCAGGGAAAAAATTGGCCTACTCCCTCTTGGCGCGATCGCCTGTACAATGCAATGATTTACTGGTTTAGACTACCTTATTAGAATTGCCAGTCCTCAAGTTAGGATGTGGTAGTTATGGGGAACAATATATACGTAAAAGCATCAGATTCCTTTATCAAGTCTTTACTAAAGCAATCTCAGTAAATTGAGGAAATTTTGGTAGAGATTCCCGAAGTGAGATGAGGAAGGATACGCTTGTGCTAATTTCCTCTGCTTAACAGCTTCACAGTTGTTAAAAAGCTGATTTTCTACCGTTCACCCGGATATTTCACCCCCTAATTCTCAAAAATTTATAGTGACCTATGAAAGCAATTATGGTAGTGGGGACAACTTCCCACGCAGGGAAATCACTGATAACTACAGCTATTTGTCGGATTTTGTCACGGCGTGGCTGGCGGGTGGCTCCCTTTAAAGGTCAAAATATGGCTTTGAATGCTTATGTCACTGCTAATGGGGGCGAAATTGGTTACGCGCAAGCCGTACAGGCTTGGGCCGCAGGTGTTGTTCCTTGGGTAGAAATGAATCCGATTCTTCTCAAGCCCCAAGGGGATATGACATCCCAAGTCATTATCAAAGGTAGATCTGTAGGCAAAGTCAGGGCCGCAGATTACTACGAACAATATTTTGATATGGGTTGGCAGGCCATTGAAGAATCTCTCAAACATTTATCTACAGAATTTGATTTGCTAGTTTGCGAAGGCGCAGGTAGTCCGGCAGAGATTAACCTCAAACACCGCGACTTAACTAATATGCGGATAGCAACATATTTAAATGCACCAACTATATTAGTAGTTGATATTGAGCGCGGTGGTGCCTTTGCCCATGTGGTTGGTACTCTTGAGTTACTAGAACCAGAGGAACGCCAACTAATTAAAGGTATCGTAATTAACAAGTTTAGAGGACAGCGATCAATCTTGGAACCGGGAATAAAATGGTTGGAAGAACGTATTGGTATTCCTGTGGTTGGTGTCATACCTTATTTTGAAGAAATATTCCCAGCAGAAGATTCCCTTGACCTGTTTGAACGCAAGTCTTATAAAACCAATACAGACCTGAATATTGCCGTCATCCGTTTACCGAGAATTGCCAATTTTACAGACTTTGACCCTTTGGAATCGGAACCAACTGTATCAGTAAAATTCCTAAGTCCCAAGCAAGATTTAGGACATCCAGATGCCGTAATTATCCCAGGTACAAAAACCACCATTAATGACTTGCTATTACTGCAAAAAACTGGTATGGCAGAAGCAATTCAAAACTATGCAGCTTCTGGTGGCACAGTGATGGGTATTTGCGGTGGCTACCAAATGCTGGGGCAAATCATCGCCGATCCTGAAGGAGTAGAAGGACAAGCCGGCAGATTTCAGGGATTAAATCTCCTACCCATTAGAACAGTAATTACAGGACAAAAGATTGCTCGTCAGCGGCAAGTTAGCTCCAACTATCCCCAGATGGGCTTACCAGTGAGTGGATTTGAAATCCACCAAGGGCGATCGCGTATCGAACAACAAGTAGATGGCCAAGCCTACCAACCTTTATTTGATGATGTTAACTTAGGGTTAGTGGATAGCTGTCAATCCGTTTGGGGGTCATATCTCCACGGACTATTTGACAACGGCCCTTGGCGACGTGCTTGGTTAAATCGCCTGCGTCAACAACGGGGTTTAAAATCTTTACCCACAGGTGTTGCCAACTACCGGGAACAGCGAGAACAAATTCTCGACTCTCTGGCTACAGAAATTGAAACCCATTTAGACTTAATACCTTTTTTGTCTTAGTTAGGCTATTTTTTTCATGAGTATTCGCGTCCGCTTTTTACCAGATGATGTCACCGTTAACGCCGAAATAGGAGAAGCCCTCTTAGATGTGGCCCAAAGGGCTGGAGTGTTTATTCCTACAGGTTGTCTCATGGGGTCTTGTCACGCCTGCACCGTGGAACTTGAAGATGGAGATGTCATCCGCGCTTGTATTTCGTCAGTACCACCAGGACGCGAAGAAATGACGATAAATCTATACAGTGACCCCACTTGGTAAATGAGTAATCTTAAGTACAAAATGATTATTCAATGGTCAGAGGAAGACAATTGCTTCTTGGTAGGATTACCAGATTTTCCCGGACAAGAATGGCGAACTCATGGGGATACTTACGAATTGGCAGTAGCCAACGGCATTGAAGCCTTAGAGTCGCTAATTATTGCTTATGAAGCTACGGGCGATACACTACCAGAACCAACAGTATGTAACGCCGCATAGTTTCAGTTGTTTTGTCATGTCAAGTTACTGTTACTGGCAGTCATTAAATAATTGCCTTAGTTATTATCTTTGACATTCAAAGCATATTCTTTAAACCTTTCCAAATCAGCCTGAATTGTAGATTCTACCACCCGCCCCAAAAACAAATTATCCATAATTTTGCCGAGGATTCCCGGTATGGCGTAAGAAATAGTCATTTTGACAATGCTACTATTGTGGCGATCGTAAAAACGAATTGCGCCCTGATTCGGCAACCCATCAACAGATTCCCATTGAATAATTTGGTTGGGTATCACTTTGAGAATACGGGACTTCCACTTAAATTCCAAACCCCCAGTACTCAATTTCCAAAGAGATATATTTGGATCGTCCGGCGAAATTTTCACCGAATCAATCCATTTCATCCACCGAGGCATTTGCTCTAAGTCAGACCAGAGGCTCCATACTAAATCAATAGGAACATCTACTTCTACCTGGACACTATGCTCTAACCAATCTGCCATATTATTTTCTTCCTCTGCGTTATGCCACTTGCTTGATGCTGGGGAAACCATCCACCGCAGTTGCTTCTCTGTACCTTTGTGGTTTGTTATTTCTTCACATTCTCCAGAACCACTTTTGCTGCACGTCGTCCGGAAATTGTGGCTCCCTCCATACTGTCGATGTAGTCTTGCTGTGTATAACTACCAGCCAGAAAGAAATTAGGTATTGGCGTTTTTTGGTGAGGACGGTATACATCCATTCCTGGTGCTTCCCGGTAGAGAGACTGCGCCAGTTTGACCACACTGTACCAAGTCATATTCAATTCCCGTGATGAGGGAAATAATTCATGAACTTGCTTGAGGACATGTTGAGCGATCGCCTCATTATTTTGTTTAATAAAAGCATCTCCCGGTGTAAGTACCAACTGTAATAAAGACCCTTGTCCTGGGCGATAATAATCACTGGGACTGGCCAAAGCTAAATCCGCAAAACAAGAAAAATCTGCATCGGCGGTGTAGAGCAAATTATCTATCCCGGCTGCATGATTTAGCTGTTTACGTTTCTCTGCATCTTGCAGTTCCGTCACCCAGCCATCAAATCTCAGCTGCACTGTAGCTACTGGTACTGCATCTAATTTATAAATATTGTCAAATTCTGACCATTTACGCCATTCTTGGGGTATAACTCGCTGAACTCCGGGGACATCCCCAGCAAAGACATAGGCGTCAGCTGTAATAGTTTCTACTGTGTCACCTTGAGCCACAACCATGCCAGTGACATGAGTTTCTTCACCTAACTGGGTAAATTGAATTTCTCGCACTTGTCGCCGCGTGTGAATTTTCGCGCCTCTAGCTTCGAGATATTTGATAATCGGTTTGTGCAAATACTCATCAGGGGAACCTTCCAGCATCCGCATAATTGAAGCTTCGGTTTTAGCTGCAAAGAACTGGAAGATAGTCAACATACAACGGGCGGAAATATGGTCACAATCAATAAATCCCAAAGCATAAGCAATGGGATTCCACATCCGTTTGATACTTCCTTCACTACCGCCGTGACTGCGGAACCATTCAGCAAAGCTAACTTTATCTAAGTTGCGGATAGTTTTCATCGCCCCATCAAAGTCTACCAATCCCCGAACTATAGGACTAGTACCCAAGGCGATCGCATTTTGGATTTTATCTTGTAAAGATAGTTGAGAAGTCGTAAAAAATGCCTTTAAACCGTTGAAAGGCGCACCTGTGACAAAACGAAAATCTAAAGCGCCCGTGCGTCCACCTTTATTGATAAAAGTGTGGGTATGTTCTTTAAGACGTAAATTAGACAACGCCCCCACTTTTTCCATCAAATCAAATAGCTGGTAGTAACAGCCAAAAAATACGTGCAACCCCATTTCAATATGGTTGCCATCGCCATCTACCCAACTGCTGACTTTACCACCAACAAATGGACGGGACTCAAAAATTTGGACTTCACAACCAGCATCGGCCAAATCTACTGCGGTTGCTAGCCCAGCCAGTCCCGCACCCACTATTGCAACACGCATGATTCCATCTTACCTTTTCAGTTTCTTTACAGATTGTAACTGGGTTGGCTTAGTGGTGCAGAAAACTTTTTGGAGTCTCAAGTTGAAAAAACAGTAACACG
>NZ_CAWUDM010000184.1:0-6712 GCF_963920855.1 Nostoc sp. CCY0012
TTTTTCTTTTGATTCTTTTATTTAGAATACCCGGAAAGTGACAGAAGAGGGGTATCCCTCAGATGCAAAAGCAATTGATTATTTTTTATCAAAGGATAAGGTTTAAAGCTGAGTGGAATTGTGGGTGTTTTTTCTCCCCTACCCCCTTACCCTTCGGGAAGCTACGCTCACGGCGAAGCCTGCCCCCTGGTGTTTCACTTGGAAGTTCCTAAAATGTCACAATCTCAAATGGGGATACTTCCAAAAGCCAACGGGCGGAATTATTTGCAAAATTTGGGCATATACCCAGAACAGCTTTAGACAGCCTGTAAAATTTCCTCATCTAAAGAGAAATCCACCTCAGCTTTATCTTGCCCGTTCGCCAGATAATCGTTGTCTAGAGAATCAGCTAGTCCAGAAATTAAATCATATTCAGGTTGCCAATTTAATTCCGTTATTGCTTTATTTACTGATGCGAAGAAATGCTGCACCCGCATAGGAAAAGCTTTGCGTTTGCCGAAGTCAAATTTTTTCGGGTCGTAATGTACTATTTTAATCGCATCAGGTGATTTGCCAGCCGCCACAGCACAAGCACGGGCCAAACCATCAAAAGTGACATAGCGATCGCCTGAAATATTATAAATTTCTCCTATGGCTTGTTCATTGCCAATCACCTGAGACATGGCTGTAGCCAAATCTTTGACATGACCTAACTGGGTAATATGCAGTCCATTACCGGGAATAGGTAACGGGCGATCGCGCACAATTCTATCAAAAAACCAGCTTTCTAAAGGATTATAGTTTTGTGGCCCATAAATATAAGTTGGGCGAATCGAGGTAAAGGGTAATTGATGTTGACTCAAGTAAGCTTCCGTCTCATGCTTACCCCGGTGACGACTTTTCGGATCTACTGCATCGCCTTCTATGTGGGGTAACTGGTCAGATTTGAGATATACCCCCGCAGAACTCATATAAACAAAATGTTGTACCCGTCCTTGAAAAATTTCTGCCAGTGGTTGGGTGTCAGTAAGTTCCCGACCATTGTTATCAAAAACGACATCAAAATTTTCTGATGATAATTTTTCCTTAAGTTGGGTTGCGTCAGTGCGATCGCCTATAATTTGTCCTACTCCCTGCAAAGAAGGTACAGGACGATTACCACGATTGAACAGTACCACCTCATGTCCTTGATCTACCAGCAGTTGAGTTAGATAGACACCAATGAACCGAGTACCACCCATGATTAAAATTCGCATAGATTCCCAGTTTTTAACTTTTGCGTGTTGTCAAGAGGCTAGAGACTAGAGATTAGAGAAAAGAAAATTTTTCCCAGTTCCCATTGCTTTATCCCCAGAAGGGGCCTCAAGTTCTCCAGTCCCCAACTTGAGGTTATCAGGTTGCAGTGTCCCTCTGGAACCTCTTGGGAGATAATTACGTCTTTAGCTCAATCTGGGGCACTTCCCAATTCTTTGATTACCAAGGGAAACTGTTCAGTTAACCTTATTAATTGCCTTGCGTTTTTTCTACCTATTAAAGTTAGCTGTGCCCTTGAAATATGCTTTAGTTCATGAATGGCTGACACCTAAGGCCACAGGCGGTTCAGAATTAGTTGTACAAGAAATTCTGAAACACATTGATGCCAATGTATATGCTCTGATTGATTTTGAATCTAGCAATTCTGAAAGTTATTTATATCAACGTCAGATTGGCACAACGTTTCTTCAGCATTTACCTGGTGCGCGTAATGGTGTCCAAAAATACTTGCCTTTTTTACCGTTGGCAATTGAGCAACTGGATTTACGGCAATACGACGTGATTCTGTCGTCATCTCACGCTGTTGCCAAAGGAGTTTTGACTACTCCTGATCAGTTGCATATTTGTTATTGCCATAGTCCCATGCGCTATGCTTGGGACTTGACATTTGATTATCTGCGCCACAGCAAATTGGGTAATGGTTTACCTGGATGGGGAACACGGTATTTACTACATCGTTTGCGTCAGTGGGATGTATTGAGTGCGAATCGTGTTGATCACTTCATTGCTAATTCGCACCATACAGCTCGTCGTATTTGGCGTTGCTATCGGCGAGAAGCAAAAGTAATTTATCCCCCTGTGAATATTGACAATTTGCCGTTTTTGCCAGACAAGGAAGATTTTTATTTAATAGTTTCCCGTTTAGTAAGCTATAAACAAGTATCTTTAATTGTCAGAGCTTTTAATCAATTACAAAAGCCTTTAGTAATCATTGGTACAGGGCCAGAGATGGAAAAAATTTCGCAAATAGCAAACTCTAACATTGAAATACTAGGATGGCAACCTGATGATGTAGTCAAAAAATATATGGCTAGAGCTAAAGCGTTTGTGTATGCAGCTTGTGAAGATTTTGGCATTGCCTTAGTAGAGGCACAAGCTTGCGGTACGCCAGTGATTGCCTATGGTGCTGGAGGTGCGCTAGAAACCGTGCGGGATTTGCACTCTTTTAAGGAGACAGCCACAGGCATATTTTTCAACAAGCAAACAGCCGCATCTTTGATAGAAGCAGTAGAGAAATTTGAAATGTATCAAAATTTATTTAATCTTGAGTATGTGCGATCGCACGCCACCCGCTTTTCACCGCAAGTTTTTGCAGAACAATATCTCGCTTTCATAGATCAATGTTACAAAAATAGGTCATCCTTAGGACTGATTAGTGAAATTTAAAAGGTAATTTTATAAGCTTTTGGTAATTTTCCGACCGAAGCAAATCATTTTAGCTTTAAGATTGGGACTATGTGTGGTGTGGATTATTAAGGAGTATGATGACTGCCCAGAGCTCACTCCTCTCCGGCAAGCGATACCTACCCTTCAGAAACGGCAAAGCCAAGAAGCCAGAAACTAGTGCGTCTACGCGTACTTTTTTAAGACGCGTCCAAAAGACAAAAGCGCCTAGGCTGAAACCCAGAGGCTGGTCTTTTCAGGGTTTAAACGGAGAGTTCGCAAAGCGACTGTTTGATATCATCTTTTCTTTGTTGGTGTTGATTTTATTTTTTCCCGTCTACTTAGTTTTGTCCTTGCTGATTGCTTGTAGCTCAGAAGGGCCAATTTTTTATATCCAAAAACGGGTAGGAAAAAATTACAAACCATTCAATTGTATTAAATTCCGCACAATGGTGAGCAATGCAGATGAGATGTTTATACAAATGATGGAAACATCGCCCCATTTGCGGCAAGAGTTTGAAAGCAGCTTTAAGCTCAAACAAGACCCCCGAATTACCAAAATCGGACAATTTTTGCGAATTACTAGCTTAGACGAATTTCCCCAATTTTGGAACGTTTTAAAAGGAGACATGAGCGTGGTCGGACCAAGACCCTTAGTAACGGAGGAACTTCCCAAATATGGTTGTCACATCGATCACATTCTCACAATAAGACCAGGAATTACCGGATTATGGCAGGTATCTGGACGTAACGATATTCCTTACCCACGCCGAGTGCAAATAGACCTACATTATGTCAAATTTAGAAATTTTTGGCTTGATTTATGGATAATACTGAAAACCATTGATGTGGTTATTTTACCTAAGAATAACGGAGCATACTGAACCACTCAATCTTTATTCTCTAATATACTTCTTCACTTTGGGGAGAATTAAGGGAAATGAGGAGGATCAGGGAGATGAGGAAAAAAGATTATTTTCTGCTTTCGCATACCCTACAACTTGCCCCCTGCCTCTTCTTCCCTTACTCCCCATGAAACATTTTCCAGTATCATGCATTAAGTTGCTTGATGTTGACTTGTTAAATAATTTTTTATTAAGTATATTTATTGACGGAAAACCTCGATTAATTATAAAAACCCGTAGGTTCGCCATTAAGCAATCTAGTATTTAATTGCTAGGTTGTATCAATTGGCTTGTAAAAATTTCACCAAAACTAACAAGGTATAATTGAGTATGACCCAAAACAAGCGAGCGTTGATTACTGGTATCACTGGTCAAGATGGTTCATACCTGAGTGAGTTTTTGCTAGAGCAAGGTTATGAGGTACATGGGATCATCCGCCGGACTTCTACCTTCAACACAGACCGCATTGATCATATGTACGAAGACCCTCACAAAGAGGGAGTGCGCTTGTTTCTGCACTATGGCGACTTGACAGATGGTACGACGCTCCGGCGCATCTTAGAAGAGGTCAAGCCGACAGAAATTTACAACCTAGGCGCGCAATCTCATGTCAGAGTCAGCTTTGATTCACCAGAATACACAGTAGACGCCGTAGGTATGGGAACTCTGCGCTTACTAGAAGCAATCCGCGACTACCAGCAACGCACAGGCATTCAGGTGCGTTTTTATCAAGCGGGTTCTTCAGAAATGTATGGTTTGGTACAAGCAGTCCCCCAAAGCGAGACTACGCCGTTTTATCCCCGCAGTCCCTATGCTTGTGCGAAAGTTTATGCCCATTGGCAAACGATAAATTACCGTGAGTCTTATCAGTTGTTTGCGTGTAATGGCATCTTGTTTAACCACGAATCGCCACGTCGAGGTGAAACCTTTGTAACTCGCAAAATTACCAGAGCAGTCGCCAAAATTGTGGCTGGTAAACAGAAAAAAATCTACATGGGCAATCTTGATGCTAAACGAGATTGGGGCTATGCCAAAGATTACGTGCGGGCAATGTGGCTGATGTTGCAGAAAGACCAGCCGGACGACTACGTAATTGCCACTGGCGAAACCCACTCTGTAAGGGAATTTTTAGAAAAGGCATTTGGTTATGTAAATCTCAACTGGGAAAATCATGTTGAGTTTGACGATCGCTATCTGCGCCCGGCAGAAGTAGACTTATTAATTGGTGATCCCACTAAGGCAAAAGAAAAATTGGGTTGGCAGCCTTCGGTAACCTTTGATGAACTAGTGGCTTTAATGGTGGAAGCAGACCTACAGGCCTTGGGTCATACTTCACCCAATGGTAATGGTGCGGCTCTTCCTCATGAGATGGCTACTATTCGTCAAGAACTGGGCGCTCTCCACTTCTGATTTATATATCCCATGAGGCTAAAAATATGACCACCTTTGAACTCAGCAACAAGCGAATCCTCGTCACTGGTGGGGCGGGTTTTCTCGGTCGTCAGGTGATCGATCAGCTGTGTCAAGCTGGAGCGGATAGTGCCAAAATTACAGTGCCGCGATCGCGTGAACATGACTTGCGTAGCTTGGAAGTCTGCCAACGGGTAGCCGACCAACAAGATATTATTATCCACTTAGCTGCTCACGTGGGTGGTATTGGTCTTAACCGGGAAAAACCAGCAGAGTTATTTTACGACAACTTGATCATGGGCACCCAGCTAATTCATGCCGCCCATCAAGTTGGAGTAGAAAAATTCGTTTGTGTAGGCACCATCTGTGCCTATCCCAAATTTACCCCTGTGCCATTTAAAGAAGATGATCTCTGGAATGGCTACCCAGAGGAAACTAACGCCCCCTACGGCATTGCTAAAAAAGCGCTGTTAGTGCAATTGCAATCTTACCGCCAGCAGTATGGCTTTAATGGCATTTACTTGCTGCCAGTAAATTTATACGGGCCAGAAGATAACTTTGATACCAGCAGTTCCCATGTGATTCCGGCGTTAATTCGCAAAGTCCACGAAGCCCAAATTAAGGGAGAAAAACAACTTCCTGTTTGGGGTGATGGTAGTCCTACCCGCGAGTTTCTGTATTCAGAAGATGCGGCACGGGGAATCGTTATGGGTACTCAATCTTATAACGACTCTGAACCAGTTAATTTGGGAACGGGTTCGGAAATATCCATTCGTGATTTAATTAATCTCATCTGTGAATTGATGGAGTTTGATGGGGAAATTGTTTGGGAAACCGACAAACCTAATGGTCAACCTCGTCGTTGTTTGGATACTGAACGAGCCAAGCAAGCCTTCGGGTTTACGGCTCAAGTAAGTTTTAGGCAAGGGTTAAAGAATACGATTGAATGGTATCGGCAAAACGCTGCATAATGACTCTGGGGTGGGCGTTGCCCACCTTTTTTATTTGGCAAAGATGAATGAAAAGTCACCCGAAGGGAAGCGTAAAGGTGCGCGGAGGTGGTTTGAAGTTTGATGGAGAAAGTTACATTACGCCGGACTATACTCAAACAACGGCAATCGATGTCTGTGGAAGAATGGCGAGAAAAAAGCGATCGCATCTGTAAAAATTTGCAAAAATCTACTTTATTTACCCAGGCAAAAACAATACTTGCTTATTTCAGCTTTCGTCAAGAACCTGACCTGGGTGCATTATTTACCAATAGCCAATATCGTTGGGGATTTCCTCGCTGCGTAGGTAAATCTCTTAATTGGCATATTTGGCAACCTGAGGATTCTCTGCAAACAGGCGCTTATGGTATTACTGAACCTCATGCCCACGCCCCAACTATTAATCCCCAAGAAGTTGATTTAATTCTTGTGCCTAGTGTTGCTTGCGATTATCAAGGATATCGCCTGGGCTATGGTGGGGGTTATTACGATCGCTTACTCAGTTCTCCAGAGTGGAGTCACAAGCCAACTATCGGTATTATATTTAATTTTGCTTATTTACCTCAACTACCTATTGAAACTTGGGATCAACCATTGAAAGCTGTAGTGACTGAAAATTAATTTGCTGACTGGTGATCAATTTTTTCTGCTTCTCAATAACTGTACTAGGAATGAATTTAAGCTTAACGGGTGACAAGGCAGTTGAAGATGAGATGTGGCAACAATTTGAGA
>NZ_CAWUDM010000185.1:0-6636 GCF_963920855.1 Nostoc sp. CCY0012
TAACTCTACTACATCAGCCCTTTTTTTTATACTCTTTTTTTGGCTACAGTATTGTAAGAACTGAAGATTTTAACACCCTCCCTAAATTCAAAGCTGCAAGCAAGCTGGCATTAGGTATCAGTGAAAAGGAAGATTTGCCCTTCTATATATATGCACCCGAACAGATTGCGGTCGAAATTCCCTTGAAACCAGAAGACCGCACTTACTACGACTTCCCTGTGCGGCAATGGAATCATGGCGATCGCCTAATTGAACGTGGATTTGTGACTCGCTTAGAAGTACAAGCCAATGGCGGCAGAGCAGATATTGTGTCTAACTGGCAAGGTGGAGTGATCGCAGAAGTGAAGAAATACCTCAACCGTGACACCATATACCAAGCAGTTGGACAACTCAACCTGTACGGGCTGAATAACACTCACAAGCTGATTGTCATGGGCTTCCTCTCGCCTGATGCCCGTGAGCAAGCGTCGGCACTCAAGACTGCCTCAATGGTTGAGCAGAACCCACGCATTCAGGTGGTTTTTGTGAATACTGATGAGGAGTGGTTGCCCGGTAGTCAAGTGCAAATTGGTTTCGGGAATTTCAGCCTTTGGAATCTCCGACTCCCTCAACTACCAAACTTTAAGGATTGGCGTTGGTGGTTTAATCTTGCGAAAACTCATCCTTTGGTTTTGGTGCTGGCAGGGTCTTTATTGTTGGGAATACTGCCAGAACTGAGAAAGCAAACCCCCACCCCTGTAAACAATATGCAATTCACAAGTGGGCAAACATATTCTTTTCGAGGCTCACAAATTCGATTTCATCGGCAGATTAAATCTGGTGCATCCTCTAGATTTGTCTTTTTTGATTCATCAGGCAAGCGTAAAGAAATTGGTCAGCAGTTTATTTCTGAGGTGCAAGAAGTTCAGATTTTATCTGAGCAGTAATATAATTAATATAAAAGGCAATTATGGCTTGGTCTAAATCAATTTCACTAGATGTGGCTAACAAAATTTTCTCAGCAATATCAGTAACTTTTGAAGCAGGGGGAGAAGAAGGCGGATATCTGGCGCGGCATCAGACAAAATGCTTGCGCCGTCCTACGCTAACTGCTTGTTGTAGTGCTGTTTTGACTGATTGGGTACAGGTGAAGGAGAAAATTTAATAATGCTCCCATCCAGAGATTTTTTGATAACAACTGAAGATATTAAACAAGTAGTTAAAGTTATTCAACCTTTTGTTGAAATAGTTCGTGAAAGTGATTATTCACTAACTTTAGAAGGAAAATTTATTTCGATGAGTGGCACTGATGATATAACATATTTCACAGGTTGGGGACTACAATCCGCCAGTTTTGGAACACAAAAACAAAGGCGCACTTATGTGTATAGACCCTAGTTATGTTAATTTTGATAAATACAAGATTGATTTATCAGGTCAGAATGCAAGAACAAGAAAATGAAAAAAGTTACTATTTTAACTACTTTTATCTTAGTTAGCGGAATCCTAATAAGTCCGCCTAGCTATAGCATAATGGAGAATACAGATTTAACCAGAGAAGATGAATATTTATTTCATGAAATAAATATAACCAAAACAGAGATACAAGCAGCAGAACAGGAAGTAACTAAAGCAACAACTTATCTTGTAGGTTTTTCTGTGCTTGCTTGTTTAAATTTAATTATTTTAATTTTGCATCTTTATTTAATAATTTTAAAGAAAAAATATGAAGTTGATTAAGACTGAGATTTGAATTTTTATGAATAAAACTGAGTTAACTAACTATTTTATCAATCCTTTGTACTTCGCCACTTTTCAAGAGGCAGAAGAAAATTCTGAAACAATTCATTCTCTCATAAATTCTGGCTGGAAGGTGAATTGGGAAGATAAAATCATAGACTATAATTCTTACCCAGATGCCCCTGCTTCTTTTGTTCGACTTCCTTATCTAATTTCCCCAGAAGGAATTAGATTTGATCGTGCAGATTTTCAAGAAGTGATTGTCTACATTCAAGATAAAGAAGCTTGGCTCAAAGCTTGGTTGACCAAGCATTTAGAGCAGGGTGCTGAGATTTTATTACAGTTTGTAGAGCAGTTTGAAAATGTACAAAAAGTTTATCCCTACAAAAGTTTTTGGGAAATTGACGAGATGTTAGGAGAGGCGGTAACAAATTGGGTAATTCGCATTGAGTTGATGGAATTAATTAGCAATATTGATCAATGGAAAAATTATCAAGTTTTTGATTTAAATCCCTCAATGTGGCATCAAAAAAAGCAGGAATATCAGCAACAGTTTCCAGAATTTACCTTACAAGATGCGCTAAAAGTTGCTATTAGGCATTTGTCAGTAAAGCGGAGTCGTACTTATTAATTTTTATTGATATTATGCCAATTTAGACAGGCTGCACCAACCTCAGCCACAATCGCGTGTTCCTCTGCTGGTCATTCGTAGTCCGCACAGCCAGAGATATCGCCTTCTTGTCACCAACCACAATTGCTAATTTCCTGGCACGGGTTAGCCCAGTATAAAACAAGTTCCGCGACAACATGATGTAGTGTTGCATATATAGTGGCATGATCACGACCGGATACTCGCTGCCTTGGCTTTTGTGTATAGTGACACTCCAAGCCAGCGTAATTTCGTTGAGGTCAGCATAATCGTAAACTACAGGACGACCACCGTAATCAACCGTAACCTCCTGTTCTTCAGTATCAATACCCGTGATAGTCCCCAAATCTCCATTGAAGACTTCCCGGTTGTAATCATTCATCTGCTGAATCACCCTATCGCCCACCCGCAGAATCATTCCACCCCGGTTAATCTCGGTTTTCCCCGGTGCGGGTGGGTTGATTAGCTGCTGCAACACCGCATTTAAATTCCGTGTCCCCACCAATCCCCGTGACATTGGAGACAGCACTTGTACATCAGTAGCGGGATTAAAACCCAGCCGGGGAATAAATTCGCTCACCAACTCACAGATTGCTTGGACACCATGCTCTGGCGTATGTCCGCCTCCGTGCCACAGACAATCTGACTGCGGATTGTCGCTGATTGGCTCTAGCACAGGATAATCGCCCTGGTTAATCTGATGTGCTGCGGTGATAATCGCACTCTGCTGGGCTTGGCGGAATACTTGCGTTAGCCGGACTACTGGCACTTGCAGCGAAGTGATTAAGTCAGCCAGCACTTTACCAGGGCCCACTGATGGCAGCTGATCAATGTCCCCTACGAGTAATAGTTGCGCCCCCTGAGCTACGGCTTTCACCAGGGAGTATGCCAGGAACAGGTCAAGCATCGAAGCTTCATCCGCAATAATGGCTGTATGGGGCAGCGGGTTTTCATGATCTCGCTTAAATCCCATTGAACGAGGGTCGAACTCCAACAAGCGATGTATAGTTTTTGCCTCCAGCCCTGTCATCTCGGATAGTCGCTGCGCTGCCCTGCCCGTTGGTGCAGCTAAGGCTATCGATTTGCCCATTGCTTTCCACAAGCTGACAATCGTATGCGTAGTAAAAGTCTTGCCAACTCCAGGCCCACCAGTAAGTACCATTACGGGGGAGTAAGCTGCTTTCTCTACCGCTTGCTGCTGCTGTAATGATAACTGAATCTTGTGACTAGCGGTAAAGCGTTCAATCCAAGCTCGAACACGGGGCATATCTTGTACAATCGGCTGGCGTAACTTTTTATTAATTAACTGTGATAAATTTTGCTCAGTATAGAAAAAGGTTGGTCTGTAGCACAGTGGTATTTTTTCGCCATAGTCGTTCCGAACAATTTCTCTGACCAAATCCTCTCTTGCACCCATGTCTTTGAGGATGGCAGCGATCGCTTCTTCTGTGGGTTGATGATCATCTGTTGTCAGCAGTTTGGTAACTTTCTCGATTAATTCTGGCTGGGGCAGATAACAGTGACCATCCTCAGCGGCTTCACTCAAAGCATGGATGATTCCGGCTTGGTAACGAAACTCGGAGTCAGAAGGTACACCCAGGTTACGGGCAATTTTGTCAGCAGTAAGAAAACCGATGCCGTAGATATCGGTGGCGAGTTGATAGGGGTTCTCGGTTACGGTGGCTATTGCTTTATCTTGGTATTGCTTGTAAATTTTGACTGCATACGTTGTAGAAACACCGTGGCTTTGCAAAAATACCATCACTTCCTTGATAGCTTTCTGGGTTTCCCAAGCATTCTTGATCAGCTTGACTCGCTTTTTAGCGATACCTTGAACTTCGATTAATCGGTCAATTTGGTTGTCAATAATTTCTAGAGTTTCCAGCCCGAAGTGAGCAACGATGCGTTTGGCTGTGACTGGGCCGACTCCTTTGATGAGTCCACTACCCAGGTATTTCTCAATGCCAGTGAGAGTTGCTGGTTTTGTTTCCTGGTAATTTGTGACTTGAAATTGTGGGCCATACTGTGGATGTTCACGCCAGAAGCCTGTTAGCTGAAATGTCTGCCCTGGCTGAATATTGGCGAAACTACCGACAATGGTGGTGAGGTCTTTGGCTCTGGGACGCACCAGACGCGCCACGGTGTACCCGGATTCTTCTGAATGGAATGTTAGTCGTTCTACTACTCCGGTGATACTTTCGTACTGAGGAGTAGCGTTAACTTGTTGTTGCGAAAGATTTGGTAAAGTGGACATTATTACTAATAGCTTATGCAGTCATTAACCCTTAATAGTTAAAAGAACCATCATTATAGTACACTTATACTAAAATATAAGAAATAATTGCTTATCAATACAAAACACTCAATATAAAGTAATCACAGCGCATCTGCCATGCCAAAGCGTCTTCTTGTAGTCGAATCCCCCGGTAAAGTCAAAAAACTCAGTCAAATCTTGGGTACAGATTGGATTGTTCGCGCCAGTTGTGGTCACATCCGAGAACTGAGTAATGAGGGCGATGATTCACTGGGATTCAGCATAGATGCTGGTCGTGTGAAGTGCAATTATATTCCTCGTGATCAACGGGCAAAAGAAACTATCCAAAAACTCAAAGCCGCAGTAAAACAAGTTGATGAAGTTGTTTTGGCAACAGACCCAGATAGGGAAGGTGAAACGATCGCTTGGCATCTCAAGGAAGTTTTGGGATTGAAAGAACCAAAGCGAGTGGTGTACACGGAGATTACGGCATCGGCGGTTAGGAGTGCAATAGCCAACTCCCGAAAACTTGATTTCAACTTAGTTGGTGCGGGGCTGTGCCGAGACTGTCTAGATAAGTTGGTAGGTTACAAAGGTAGTCCCTTGGTGTGGGCATTGAACAACGGTGCTAAAAGTGTTGGCAGAGTCCAAAGCGCCACCCTACATTTGATTTGCCAGCGAGAAAGAGAAATTCAGAAGTTTGTCCCCCAGGACTACTGGAACGTTTTTGTTGATTACGCTGAAGGATTTCGGGCTTTCTATAAAGGTACGACCGATTCTCGCCCTTCAGCGCAACAGGAAGAAACTGACACCAATGATGATGCCAACCCAAATGCGACAAAATCACCAGAATCTAAGCGTGTGTTATCGGAGGCTGAGGCGACACGGTTAGTTGAACAAGCAAGACAGCATCCTCACAAAATTATCCAAATCGAAGGGAAAACCGTCAATCGTCAACCACCTCCGCCATTCACAACTTCCACACTTCAACAAGCCGCCGGTTCCAAGTTGAGATTTTCCCCAGATAAAACCATGCAGGTTGCCCAAAAACTGTATGAAGCTGGGTTGATTACATATATGCGAACAGATTCAGTCATGTTAAGTCCTGAATTTTGTGCGATAGCGAAGCGCTGCTGCAAAGCAGATCGCCCGGCAATGGTTAGAACAAAACGACCCCTCAAATGTACCGCAGCAGGTAGCTAAACACCGTAGTAGCAAATCGGCTCAAGAAGCGCATGAGGCTATCCGTCCTACAGATGTTTTTCGTCCTTCAATAGAACTACGTGCGGAATTACCACCTGATGAATTTAACCTGTACGTCCTTATTTGGAAACGTGCCATTGCGTCCCAGTGCAAAGCGGCTCAACTGAGAAAAACTCAAATCATTACGCAATCAGGAAATCTTTTGTGGCAAGCCAGGGGGCAAGTGATTGAGTTTTACGGTTACGCTCGATACTGGAATAATCTCAGCAAAGATTCAGAGTTGCCTTCGTTACAACAAGGGCAAGCACTCACTCTGGCGAATGCAGCCCATGAGAAAAAACAAACCCAGCCGCCGCCACGTTACAGCGAACCTAAATTAGTACAACTAATGGAACGCAAAGGCATTGGTCGCCCCAGCACCTATGCTCCCACCGTAGCCACTCTTAAAAAACGGGCTTATGTAGAGTTGAAAAAAGATAATCTACAACCCACAGCTTTGGGTTTGGAAGTGGATGAGTTTTTGCAGAAGGCTTTACCTGATTTACTGGAGGCAGAATTTACAGCCAAGATGGAGAATGCCCTGGATGCCATAGCGGAAGGTAAACAAGGATGGCAGCAGTATCTCAGTGGTTGGAATCAGGATTACTTTGTACCTGCACTTTCTAAGGCAAAAACTCTAGTTGCGGGTGCATCAAATGGTACAGCTTCTGTTGAGCGTAAGTTTGAAACTTCTAGAACTCATTGCCCACAGTGCAATAGCTTAGTGGTGCAGAAAAGTCTTGAACCGCTTGTATACCAGGAGTCTGACTGA
>NZ_CAWUDM010000186.1:0-6561 GCF_963920855.1 Nostoc sp. CCY0012
CTTTAGATTCTTCTGATTCCTTGTGTCAAGCCTGATTGAGATGCTCTTACCCTGTTGGCTAATGCCACTCCTAGGGTAAATGGTACACCTTCAAATACAATTTTACCCAGGGATTCTTTTAAGGAAGTTTCTGGCGTAATTTCTTGCAACAACCACAACATAAATGCAGCACAAACAAAGCCAATTGCCATTGCCTCTACAGTATCTATGGCTGCCTCATCAATTCGACAGGTATTTCTGCGTTTACGAAAACCCTCTGTATAATTGAGTAAAAAAACTACAATAAACATTAAGGCGATCGCCATTACAAGCAATCTTGGTTTTGCTAGCGATCCAATCCACCATACTTCCATAGTATATATTAGGGGAATACCAAATAAAAACCCTCCACAAGTACCACGCACAATATCATTGATTTCTTGTTTCCAAGTGTTTTTGTAACGTTTTTTAGCCACTAATAATATGTACCTGATTATTTGATTGTAATATTTTTAGATGTTGTAGAATGTCTCATAAAAGATATATTTTCAACATCTATCCTAGGATATTTTACAGATATATGTTTATATACTTCCTGCGGTAGACACAGAAGAACTTGCTTTTTGGCGAATTGGAGCAACGGAAGATAGAATGCAATACTGTTCAGTGAAGGCTAAAAACTACAATCAGTGGTAGGTTGGGTTGACTTCAGGAAACCCAACATCCTCAAGACTTTGTTGGGTTGCGCTATCACTTAACCCAACCTACTTTTTCTCTTAAGTGAACCGTGTTGGGAGAGCATGTTGCATCATTTCCATATATTGCAATTGCTTATTTTGTGCTATTTAGTAATAAGTAAAAGTAAAATATTTGCTATTTGCCAAACTTCAATAATCATTAGCCTCGGTTACTGATGCGGAAATTCTATCAGCGAGGTCTAAGTGCTATGACACTTATTGAGTCTATGTTATAGCCGATTCTTTCACACATTCAGAAAAAAAAGACACTATTTAGTTTTAGTGTCCTAATTTTATAATTTTATGAACTACTGAGGATGTTTATTTTAAACTGGATTAGGTGTGAATAAATCTTGGTAGTATATAACTAATCTAAACCATCTGTACCAACAGCAACCCTGAGAATTGCTGTGTATTCATCTAGGGTGAGTGTACCCGATCTAAGTAAATCAATCACCGCCCCTTTGATACTATCACCGCTTCGTCCAGAGATTGATACGGTTGGGCCTGTCAAGAGGGTTATGGTTGGGATGGTGGTTCTAGTAATTGGATCATGAAGTATAAGACCTGTAACTGTATATACACCACCACCATCAATGCCAAATAAATATGTCCCTGATGGCGAAACTTTCTCAGCAGCAATGGAAGTGATATAACCACTAGGGGTAACAAATGTGATGGAACCTGTCAAACCGCCTTCTTCTGCTTCTAAGATCGGTAAGTCTTCAATCAGAACTTGTGCTGATACTGGAGTAGATGCCAAGGTTATGCAGCTAATAAAACCTGCCAAGGTTAGACCAGCTTTCCACAAAACTGAAACAGAGCTAGAAAATAAGTTCATACTAGGAAATCCTGTGTTATGAAAACTTGAGCTTTGTCGTCAGGGAGTTGTTTAATGCAACTGGAAAGCGTCTGCTTGGTAATTCACTTTCATGATAGCGGTGAATCCACATGACAAAAATGAATTTAAGAACAGGGGAATGGGGAGTAACCTAAATCATAAAGTTGCGGCAAGTTCCTTCAAGCGATCGCGTCCATCTCGAAACACGGGCCAACCATCACCCACTAATACGGCTTCGACGTGAGGTAGTGCCGCTAACCGCTGTACAGAAGCCACAGCCGCCTTACGATTCAGTAACTTCTCATCTGGCAAAATAGTTAAACTACCAGCCTTGCGGGCGCGTACCAAGTCCCCTGTAATTAAAGTTGTGTCCTCCAGTAACAACGCCAACTCACCCGGAGTTTTAGAACCGTGGAGTTCCAGCACCTTTAATCCTGGTACCACTTGATCACCATCCGCCAGCCAGCGATCGCAATGTATGGGAAAACAATCCTTCTCCCCCACAGGGCCAGCTATCTTGGCATAAGTTTGATCAGCAATTTCCTTAGCAGACCTGACGTGTTCAGAGTTTGTCAACACAATCCAAACCACACCACCTAGGGATTGTAAGTGATTCCAATCATGGTTGGATAGGGCTACTGGGTCAATCAAGATATTGCCCCCTGGACGAACCCAGGCAATCCCATTGAAATCAATATTTCTTGCAGGATTGAAAGTAGACCAGCCATATAAATCGGGACGGTGTAGAGATTTCATAAAGATTCTGGTTCAGTACCTTCAATAATTCTGGATTCATAACTCAGCATAAATAATGTATCAACAATCCAGTCTATGTTCCAAGCTGATGGGTCTTGGGAGTGGGAAATAGTCAAAATTTCTGAACTCAGATCCGGGCGATCGCCAACCTGAGAATCCAGGATCAAAGCTTTTTGCTGTCTGTGCTAAGTCATTTGCTACAACGCGGGGCTTCTCTGCGCCTTTGTGGTTCGTCAGCATCATCTAAAATCGCACTCATTAATTACCCAAGTTTAACTAGTTCCTAATAAAAAATATACTTTTAGATAGATGATTGATTAAAAAACAAAGTAAATTCATGAAGAAATTGCCATAATTAGTTTCTAGAAACTAATTATTTGTGATAGCAAGCACTTAATCAATACGTTTTTCTGACAATTCAAAAAAGTCTAAAAAGGTCAATATTCAACTGTATTTGTAAAATATCTTCAACTATTATCCAAAAATAACTACAGAAAAAACAACAAAATCATATTTTTAATTATCTAAAATCTACAATACTCCTATCGATTTAGTACGGTAATGAAATCTTACCCAAAAAGCTATTGACTATCAAAAAAATATAATTAATGTTAAAAGTATCCCTGCCAAAAATATATCTAAGCATCAACAAATCTGGAGGTATTTCCTATGATGATGATGATGACGGAAACCATGACTACCGAAATGCAAAACTGCATGAACGCTTGCATGGAATGTCACAAAATGTGCATGGAAACCATGACTTACTGCATGAGTCAAGGCGGTAAGCAAATGAACACAAGTATTATGGGCATGATGCGCGACTGCTCAGAAATGTGCATGATGTGCATGAACATGATGATGGGTGGTTCTGAGTTCATGGGACGCACTTGTATGCTGTGTGCTGAAATGTGCGATCGCTGTGCAATGACCTGTGAACAAATGAGTGCAGACCAAAAGATGATGCAATGTGCTGCGGCTTGTCGCAAATGTGCAGAAGCTTGCAGATCGATGCAAATGATGCCTGCTTAATTCCACTACTTAGCAGAAGTTCTCTACAACCTATTATGCAAGCGCTCAAGCTTTCAAGTCTGGGCGCTTAAAAGTGCTACTGTTTTGCAGTTAAGGCTTGCATCCGAGACTTAAAGGCGGCAATCATTTTTGGTGTGGGTTGAGTTGCTTGCCATGAAGGACGTGTCATCAAGCGTTCAGTCCAAGCACTTAGTTTTTGATAGTCCATCAAGGGAAAACCTAAATTTGGTAACCAGGGAATTGCACTTGCGGCCACGATATCGCCTAAAGTTAATTGGTCACTACCAAAGTATGGGCGATCGCCTAATAAGTTTTCCAAGAATTGCAATACTATAGCCACTTTATGTTTTGCTTGTTCTAACTTGTGAGTATCTTCACCACCAGCAAAACCCATCATCTGAAATATTAGGGGATTCATCGCCGGCATCAGTTCATTGACTGTTACCATTTCTACCATTCGCACAACGGCTAAATTTTTGGCATCTGTAGGTAACAGTGGGGGATGAGGATATTTCGCTTCTAAATAGTCCAGAATTGCTAATGATTCCACCACGTTAAAACCATCATCCACTAAAACTGGAATATGGTGTAAGGGGTTCATCGCTAAAAATTCTGGTTGTAACTGGTCGCCATCCAGTTGCATTTCTACTAAATCAAATTCTAGTTTTTTCTCTAGTAGCACCATCCACACTCTACGGGAGTTCATCGAAATAGGATTGTGATATAGCTTCAACATAAAACAACCTCAAACTTTTATCAGGTATTGGGGATCTGGGAACTATAAATTCTCTAGCCTCTAGCCCCTTCAAAATTCTGCTAATAATCTCTCCACACTAGCATTGTGATCTAAAAAGGAAAACAAATGCCTGTAAGTCAATTTGCCATCTTTATCCAAAACAAACTGGGCTGGTAAAGGCGCACCTAAAGCTTGTCCTACTTTGTATGTGCGAAATATCCGACAACTAGGGTCACTCAGCAACGGCATTTTTAAACCCAAATCTTTGACAACTATTTGACTTTGCTTTTCATCAGTACTAGTAATCATTAAAACTTCGATTCCACGATTTTTAAATTGTTCGTAGTTTTCATTCAAAGCTTTGATATGAGGAAAACAAAAGGGACAATATTGCTTTTCAGTAAATATGCGCGTAAAGGCGAGCAATACTGGTTGTTTGCCTCTGTAATTTGATAATTTCACCACAGTGCCATTGGTGATATCTGGTAGTTGAAAATCTGGTGTACCTACTCCCATTCTTAGCTGATTTATCGCTGGGATTGGTAAAAAGTTGCGAAAGAACCGCTCATTTAATAAGCCACTAAAGTCAGTAGAAGTCAACATATTTTTATGCCAATTTTTTATAAAAAACTTTAAAATAAAAAACCACAGATATACATACAAATTAACACTGAATAATAAATATCTGTGTTCATCTGTCTGGAAAAGATTTGCGCCGGGAAAATTGGACGCGTAAACTTTTCGCTGTGTGCATCTGTGGTTTTGGCAATCTTGCCTGCTAGGGAAATCTAGACAGCAGAGAAGTAAACTTTAGACTTCACTGGATCAGGATTCATGGTTTTGTCCCCAGGTTGCCAACCAGCTGGGCAAACTTCATCGGGATGGGACTGAACATACTGAATCGCTTGTAATGTCCGCAGGGTTTCATCAACGCTACGACCAAAGGCTAGGTTGTTGATGGTAGCGTGCTGAATTACACCATCTTTATCAATGATGAACAGACCACGTAAGGCAATACCTGCTGCTGGATCAAGGACGTTGTAAGCGGCGCTAATTTCTTTCCTGATGTCGGAAACTAGAGGATAGTTGAGGTCGCCAACACCGCCAGATTTGCGATCAGTTTGAACCCATGCGAGATGGGAAAACTCGCTATCTACGGAAACACCTAGAACTTCGGTGTTAACTTTTTTAAATTCTTCGTAGCGATCGCTAAATGCTGTGATCTCTGTGGGACAAACAAAGGTAAAGTCTAGAGGGTAGAAAAACAGGATGACATACTTACCGCGATAGTCGGAAAGTTTAATCGTCTTAAATTCTTGATCTACCACAGCTGTTGCTGTAAAGTCAGGAGCCTGCTGGCCTACACGTAGGCATCCTTCTGTTGCGTAAGTGAGGGACATTAACCGAATTCTCCTTCAACTTATATCCGTATAATAGCGTCAAAATTTGAGTCAGCTAAACACTTACCCATTGACGCTATGCAAATTTAATTACGTTCTGTTACGACTATATCATAGTCATAACGATTTTGAGTAGCAAATGCCTGATTTAGATACAAGAGAATGGTTACTCACCAATGGCTTGGGAAGTTTTGCCAGTGGTACAGTTTCTGATGTCCGCACACGCACTTATCATGGTTGGCTATTTGCGGCGACTAATCCGCCTTCCAGCCGTACCCTGCTATTTTCTCACCTAGAAGCTAGCGTGGAAGTATCAGGAAGAGTGATAGCCCTAGGAACGAACTTTTGGGGCAGTGGTAAAATTTCGCCAGCAGGCTATAAACAGCTACGCTCTTTTGATATTAACCCAGTTCCCAAATGGGTTTGGGGTGAAGATAATTGGCAGTTAAGCAGGCAATTAATCATGCCCCACAGTTGGGGAAGTGGGGAGGGGGAGCAATGGGGAGATGGGGAGAAAGAAGTTATGCCATCTTGTTCCCATCGGGTGTTGATTCACTATCGCTATGAGGGAACTGACACCGCCATTTTACGGCTGCGGTTATTAATAGGCGATCGCGACTTTCATCACCAACAACATCAGCATCCAGGTTTACAGTTTTCGCAATTACTCGGACACAATCAAGTCTGTCTCCAAGCCATCTTTTCGGGAGACTTTGGTACACCTTGGCACCTGCGTTGGACGCAAGGAGAATATCAAGCAGAGGCAGTGTGGTATTGGGATTATGAGTTACCAGAAGAAAAGAAAAGAGGATTAGGCGATCGTGAAGAACTCTACAGTCCTGGTTACTTGACAGTGATTCTCCAGCCAGGAGATGCGGTGACTTTAGAAGCACAGATGGGTTTTCCCGATCCACTGCAAAGTGTACTCACTGCCGAAACCTTCACAGAATCAGTGGAAGCAGAACAAGAAAGACTTTCCCAGATTTTCGGCTGGAATCAAGTTAGTAGGAAGTTGGGAGTTGGGAGTTGGGAGTTGGAAGATCAAAAACTTTCTTCCCCCTTGCCCCCTGCCCCCTGCTC
>NZ_CAWUDM010000187.1:0-6487 GCF_963920855.1 Nostoc sp. CCY0012
AAATTCTCTCTGTGCTTGAGTTTCAGGCTCTTTCATACCAATTAGATAGCTAGGGCGTTAACCCGCAATACAGTAGCCAGGAATGCTCTCACTGTGGTGAAATTGTTAAAAAAACTCTATCTACTAGAACGCATGTATGTTCGTGTGGATGTGTAATGGATAGGGACAAAAACGCAGCGAGAATAATCCTTAGTCGAGGATTGGGTACTGTAGGGCATACAGGAACCTTTGCGCTAGACGCACGCAACGCTTGGGGAGATGAAACCTCTACTTTTGTTGGTGAAAACCTGCAAGAGCAAGTTATGTCTTAGATTCAAGAATCCCCGTCGATTTATCGCGGGGAGTGTCAATTCGCGGAATTCACGCGATATTAATATCATTCACAGTTTTGGACTTGAGATATTGCAAAACCTCTTGATATATCTGACTGCTAACGCGATCGCCTCGTTTGCCGTTCTCCAGTTTGATATCATCTACAAATAAATTGAGTCCAAATTTCATATAAGCAACTCCATCTTCATATTCCATCCCTTTAACCGAAACTTGGGGATCTTGCCATTTTTGTCGTGGTTCTTTAAATCTTTCCATCAACCATTTGTTTAGCTCTAAAACATAATCATCTAAGCGAGTTTCTTCACGTTGAGGATTAGAAATTTTCTGATAAAGCTTCTGTACTCGTCGCTTGATTAAATTTATTTTCCGTTCCCATTCATCAGAAATTAAATAGCTGTCGTTATCTAGAAGATTTGGGTCACGAATGCAAGCACGATACCATGCACGAACTAGTTCAATCAATGTGTCCTTAGATCGAGTTTCATTAAAGGTAAAAATAGAGCGATTGTTTTGCATTTCAGTGATCGATTCCAACCCAATTGAGCTAAGAATTTCTCCATATTCTTGCTGTATATTCTCAATTTCATCTTGGGTGAGACCGCCTTTTTCTGCAAATTGCAAGGTAACTACTAATGCTTCAAGTCCTTGCTGAATTTCTTCTAGTTTTAAATTCACTTCTTGTTCTGCAAGCAAGCGTAGTCTACCGATTTCACGTTGATCTGCTAGTTCTGCTAATTGATAGTAATTATCTAGTATTTCTAATTTGCCATCTATATCGCCTAAAGTATCTGGATGAGCTAGAATTGCCTCCTGGATAACTCGCTTTACTTCATAGAGGTCAAACTCAGTTGGCAGTCGCAGTTCTGTGGAAAAGTGATAGTAGGATGTGGGACGGCTAAGATTGGTAATATTTTGGCTTTGGAGATTGCTGTTGGGAATATAAATATCACAATGTTTTTCCGGTATATATAGTTGAGTTACCCGTACCCCAATTCTGCGTAATATGGCAACAGAGTTATTATCTAGTAGCAACACATCCCCAAATTGAAAGGGTGTATCAATTAGCAGAACTACACCACTAAAAAAGTTTGCCAAAATTCCTTGAGCTGCAAAGCCAATGACAAAGGTAGCCCCACCCAGGGCAACCCAAATGCCTGTAAGATCGACCCCAAATGATCGCAATACAAACACGCCAGCTAGAGTGAAAATAATCACAGGAACTACTGCCTCAACCAAAGGTAGCAGCACATCATCCCACATGGCCTCAGTTTGTTGGGTGTATTCTCTTAGGTAATAAATAAATACTTGTAGCAGAAGTTGTACTAACCAGTAACTAATGGAAATAATCAAACCTGCTGCTAAAATACTTTCCAAGCCATCAATAATTTGATTATCAGGTAACTGATTTAATGTGAACTTTAAAAGAGCTAATACAAAAACTGTGAGTGCAGGATAGGCAGAAACATTAAGTGTTACTAATGCAATATCTCGTTCAAATTTACGAAAAATAGAACGCAAAACATAAAACAAAATAACATAAAGTAAGATGCCACCTACAACTGTAATTAGTAAGCTACTCAGAACGAAAGCCCAAGTATTAGTTTCAAATGGTAAAAAATTGTTTAGCATCGTAGTAATTTTATTGTTTTTATTTATAATCAATTCATTTTATTAATAAATCTTACCTTTCTACCTCCTAACTGTTTGCTAAGTCTATCGTCCCACTACATAACTTTGAAGACATTTAACAATTTCGCGGTAAATCTCACTACTGACGCGATCGCTTCGTTCGCAATTTTCTAGCTTAATATCATCAATATAGTATTCAAGCATAAATTGAATAAAAATTGCACTATTACCGTAGACAGTTTTATCCATTAGTACTTGTGGTGCTTGTTGTTGACTTCGAGTTTGTTTAAACCTTGTTTTTAGCCAAATTTTTAACTCTATGACATAGTTATCTAGACGAGTTGCTATCCGGCTAGGATTAATAATCTTACGTTGTAATTGTCCAACTCTCCGCTTCAAAACTTCAATTGTATATTCCCATATTTCTGGTAAAAGGTATTGGTCTTCTGGTCTTCCTCGTGTAAATTTGGATCTCTTAACCAAATACGATACCAATTTTTAAACAAGTTGTAATATTAAACCAAAGCTTGATAAACTAATCAAGAATGGAATAACACCTTCCAGCAAAGGAATAAGAACGTCATCCCACATAATTTCAGTTTGTCGGGCAAATTCTTGTAAAGAATAGACAATAACTTCCCTAAAAAATTGAATCATCCAGTAGCCGACTGTACCAATAATGGCAGCAATTAAAAAGCTTAAACCTTGCTATTGCTGGGTTTAAGCTTTTCAGTTTATTTATTATTCAATTTCCAGCTTGAGACCGGGGAGCAAACGCTCTAGATTTTTCAATGATTTTCCTTGCCAAGGCATAGAATTTGAGCCTAAAACAATCAACTGAATTCCTTTTTTCTTACGTAAACTCAGGACAAATTTTGATAACATACTAATACCGGAACTGTTGAGAAATCCTAAATCTCTTAAATTCAAAGTCATTATTGCCGGATCAGTTGCGGCAATTTCATTGAGTAGATTAGTAATTGGTTCATATTCACTTGATCCCCCAAGACTCAGTTCTCCTTTAAAGTTGACTGTTGCAGAGTCTTTATCACCTTCAACTGTGTAATCTTCACCTTTAACTTCTTGCATAACCATATTATTTTTTCTTCCTAAATCAACAATAATTAAATTAGACACCGACAAATACTATACCTTGATTTGTGCCATTGTAGTTACAGCCATGATGAGAGATTCTTGCTGAATCGTTTCTAATTTCCAACCAATTTTGGCTGAATAGTCATTAATCATCGTTAACAGACCTAAGCCGGAAGAACCATTTTCTTCAGCACTTTTTTCAATTTGGCGTACATACATTTCATGGGTGTCTGAAGCTAGTAATTCTTCAATAAATTTTCTCAATTTAGCTTCACCGCCTGGTCTGATGCTATTGCTGGCAAAAATTACGGCAGTGACACTATCTGCATCATTCAAGAAATGAATCCCAAATCTTACTTTGTAGCTAGAAATATCATCATTAAATTTCATAGCATTTTCTAGAAGTTCGTTGGCGACATAGCTAACAGCACTTTTACTTTCTTTAATTATTTTCTCTTGATTTGGTTCATTTTCATCTAGAGGTAAAAAATTTGTGAAGTAGTCAGCAAAAAAATGTGCTGAAAGTCGATTGTTACGCCAACGTTGTTTGATTGGGCGAGAACTGGGTGTAAAAGAAAGTTCAAGAGAATCATGCTCTGGAGGAAAGTTAGAGATAAAGTCGCCAAATAATTCAGTTTTGATTATAGAGCCTGTAGATATTTGAACCATAGTTTTTTAGCCTCAAAACAATGATAAAAGAATATCGTTTTTACTTTTCATTATTAATTCTCAAAAACTTCTTCTGGTCGCTTGAATACGAGCAATGTGATGTCATCAAATACTTTTTGTTTGCCAATATGTCGCCGCACATCTAAAATCACTGCATCTTTAATTTCTGGTGCTGATTTGTGCCAGTTTTGACTAATAATTTCACATAACGGTTCAAGACCGTATTGATTTTTATTCATATCCTTGGCTTCGGTAATACCATCGGTGTAGAGAACAACTCCATCACCGGGTTGTAATTCCAGGGTTATATTACTAACAAAATCAGCAATGTCATCATCTAAACCTATGGGGAAACCCAAGTCAATCGTGTCAATCAGCTCAATTTCTCCACCTTTGCGGACAATAATCGTTTCTTCGTGCTGTCCACTGATACTTATTTGGCCTTGAGTATAGTTAAGAATCACCAATGTCAAATTCTTCTCAGAGTTCATCCGTTGCACGTTTTTGTAGATGGTACGGTTGAGCGTGTCCATGAAGCGTACTGAGTCATATTCGGGGATTTCTCTGAGGAGGCGAACTGCGGTTTGCGTCATTAGCATTAACAATCCACTTTCCAGTCCATGTCCAGTCACATCTCCAATCCCAAGAGTTACTACTCCGTCGGTGTACAGTACGTCGTAGTAATCGCCGCCGACTTCATCCGCAGCTTCCATAAAGCCAGCGATATCTAGTCCTTCAATAGCTGCTAGTTCTTCTGGTTTTGGTAGAATCATCTGCTGCATTTGCCGAATTATATCGAGTTCGGCACTCATGCGGAGGTTTTCTCCTTTGAGTTTTTCATTAAGGAGACTGATTTCTTCATTAGCAGAGGCTAGTTCAGCAGTGCGTTCTTGAACTTTAATTTCTAGATTGCGGGCATAATCTTCTAATTGGCGATAAGAAAGCATCAGATTTTGCCATAAAACCTGCATAAGTCCAATTATTAAGGCACTGATAACAGTCAATATTGGTGTAAATATAGGAATTAACCAACCACCAAGAAAGGCAACGTAAGCACTGCTAAGAATAATCACCACAGCCAGTAATAAACCACCTATGGTCAGCCAACGTCTTTTGATGTAAATTGCGCCAAAGGTGGCACTGTATCCAGACCAAAAAAAGATTAACAACCAGTTTAGAGGTTTAACAGTAGCTCGCATCATCGGGCGGCCATCTATGGCGGCGCTGAGAATCTGGCTGGTAAGATTCGCGTGAACTACTACTCCAGGCATTAGCTCTGTGGGAAAAAATAAATTGTTGTTGTAAGGGGTACTATAGTTATCATTTAAACTGGGGGCTTTTGCGCCGATCAAAACTAAGCGATCGCGCATAAAATTAGTAGGTATGCGATTTTCTAAAACATCGGTCATGGAAATATGAGGAAAGCTCTCTAGCCCTCCTCGATAATTCATTAAAACTTGGTATCCCCCCATATCAGCTTCGTTGTATTGCCCATCATTGCTAGATAGAGGTACAAACTTAGCTTTACCTAAACCGTAGATTTGTTTATCTGCGTTGATTGATTTTAATTCAATGCCTGCTTTTTCTAAATATATTAAGGCTAGTTTCACTCCTAGCCCCTGAGCTAAACTTTGATCGGGTTTACCTAATAAAATAATCCCACGTCGAATTTTACCATCTGCATCTAAGAGTAAGTCGTTGGCGGCTACTTGACCCTGTTTAGCTAAAATTGGTGGTGGTGCAACTGGTTTTCCGGCAACTTTTTCAATGCCAATAAAATTAGGCGTATTTTGAAATTCTTTGACGAGTTCTGGGTGTCCTGGTTCTACGGGTAAATCTCGATAAATATCAATGCCGATCACTCTTGGTTGTTGTGCTTTAATATTACGAATCATTTTCGCCATGACGCGATCAGACATCGGCCATTGCTTGACAAATTGAATATCTGGCTCGTCCATTGTGACAATCACAATTCGTTTGTCTACAGCTTCTTGCGGACGAATACGCAATAATTGATCTAAAGTTACCCATTCTAAAATTCTAAAAACGCCGATATTACTGCCCGCAATGACTAATCCGGCAACACAGGGAGTGATTAGCAGTGTTCCTTGCCATTTTTTCAGTGATTTTTTGAGTTTTTGCCACATCATTCTTTAAAAAGCTTCCGCTAATGGTTCAGAGGCAATGTTTCCTAGTCCAACTTGTTTAAGTAAATCGTGCCATTCAGTAGCAAAAACTTTATTGTTTGGTTGCGATCGCTTTGCTTCTACTAAGATTTTTAGGGTATCATACCATACACCTGCCTCAGCATATTTAGTGGCTAGTTCCACAGGAGATGAGGCTAATTCTTGTTGATTAAATGTTGGCTCAACTCGTTTGATCCAGCCTGTTACAGAATAATTATCAGGTCGAAGAACTCCGCCTGGTTCAATTGGTGCAAAATACCATAGGTAATTTTTATCCATGACCAAAGCTGGTGCTGTTGGAGGTAACGTAATGCTAACTACACCGCCATCGGGAGAAACTTTTAGTATTGTCGAATAATGGGGATTTCCATCTTCATCTTGGAGGCTAAAAAATACGGTTTCTGCACCAATCGGTGGTAAATAGGCAAAAATTGTGGGTCGTGCTGATACGGTGCGTCCATGTTTGGTGGGGGGAACTAATGCTGTTAATGGTGGAGTTTTTCCCCTTGTACCACCACCGACGCTGGTTCTAGGTGTTGAACCTCCGGGTAAAGCGAATTGCACATCACCCCTTG
>NZ_CAWUDM010000188.1:0-6411 GCF_963920855.1 Nostoc sp. CCY0012
TTGGAGAAATCTGCAACTTACGTTTTTGATAGGAGTATCAAGATGCCTAATCAAAGCATTTACTTATGTCAGCATCTAGAATCCATTTTTGTTTGGATTTAATTGATGTGAAAATTGCTGCGATTGCATCATGGGCGCTTCTGCCAGGTCTAAAGCCGTATGAGTTTGGCTCGAACTTTGCTTCCCATTCTGGTTCAAGAGCCAGTTTGGCAAGGGCTTGAGTCGCTCTGTCGTGCATAGTAGGAATACCTAGGGGGCGCTTGTCACCGTCCGACTTGGGAATCCAAACTCGGCGGGTTGCACTAACTTTTTGGTTAATGTTTAAGCTCAACACTAGTGTAAGGCGGGCTTTGGGGGTGAGGGATTTAATTCCGTCTACTCCTGCGGTCTTCTTACCCTGGTTGTCCTGGGTTACTTTACGGACAGATAAGGCTCTGGCTGACCATGACCTCATCAAGGTTTTTTGGAGTCTGCGTACTGCTTTAGTATCACCACGACCAGAGGCTCGAAATATTCTTTTTTGAAGCTTATAAACAGCTACTTCTAGCTTATGCCAGTTTATTCTGTTCCATTCCACCGTCTGGTTGTCCAGCGTATTAGACATATATACTTCCTAACGAGATTATTTCTTCCAAATCATCGTGAGTACGTCAGCATATTCTTACCATTACAGTAAGACATTCGCTTCTTACTCAATCTCGCCCGTCAAGGCATCCGGTTAGCACCTACTCAAGTATTCGACCACCTGAGAGCGTTTGACGGGTTACTTCGTTCCGATTAACAATACTGATACCTTTAGAGTGACACTCTTCACCGGGTTTATCGGGGGTGCTTACTGGTCAATATTCTATTTGCCAGTCCCTTAATCCTTTGCCTTTTGGCGTAGCATCTCAGCCTTATTTTGCTACTTAACTCTCACGATGATTCAAACGTGTCTTGAAGCCGAAGCTTTACTCATGGATACCTTGCTCGACGAACACCAGATTTAGGCTTCTAGTAAGAGCGTCTTTCATTCCCGCTTTACGGATTGATGACTAGTCGCTACCGTAGGGAAAGGGCTTTCACCTCAGCACTTGAGGGGTAGGATTTACACCTACATTGTTAATCAGTTCTCTAGGCTTGAGCCTAGGCAGTCGTCCCTAAGTACTTCTACTTATTTAGACTGAACGAGTCGCACAGAATACAGAGTCGTACCATTACCAAAATCTAAAACAGTTAATTTTGGGGGAAGTAACTGCCCGAACAATGCACCCATGCCCTCTGGTACGACTTTGAGGACTTCTAGTGTGACATCTGATTTTTTGCCAGCAAGTATGGGTTGATATTCTCCGTTGAGTTTTTGTGTTAAGTTTTTTGCCAAACCAACATCATGTAAGCTGACGACTAATTTTAAATGCCAAGCCTTACGGTGTGGCAGATGTGCCAATGCACCAAATAATGTTAAGAGGGCATTGTTGACTTTGTTTTCATTGTGATCTGTATTGCGGTCAAAATGATAACCAGTGCGGAAAGCAGATTCGCCAACGGTGTAAGCAGTACCGTTAAAAACAACTCTTCCGGGGACATCTTCCATTTCGGCAGTGGAAATATAGCTGGGGACACGAATAACTTCAAAGCCATCGACTAAAAGTTTCAGGCTGCCATAACCGTTATCAAAGCCAGCCGGAAAAATTTTTTGCAAAGTGTGAATGTTAGACATGGGGGATAAGTGAATACGATTTGTTGAAGAAAATGATCTGTTTAGATGAGAGGGTGCAGGAGACAGAGGAGAAAACGTGCTGCCAGTTTTTTCTGTGCTTGTGTGAGTTTATCAGAATTTTCTTGGGGGTCAAGTGGGGTATAAAGTGATAATCAGAAAAAGTACCCTAAGCATCACCTATATATACCCTATATAGGGGCTAAATAGTCACCAAATATCTCAAAGTGTTTTGGGGTATATATAGCCCCCATATATACCCCAAAGGGAATTTGTAAAATTTTTATTGTTATGACAGTCAGTGATAAAAAATTTTGTTTTGCTCCCAAAAATAAAATTATTTACAACTGATTCGGCAATGGTGTGTTTTTTTTGTAAAAATAAATCCTTTTAAAATAGATGCAAAGCCCAAAAAATGATTGCTTTTTTAGTGTTGCATAGCAAGCACGAGCAAAATTTACTTATGTCAAGTAGTTAAAAAGACTGTCAAAAAAGCTGATGTTATGAACGTAGAAAGCTTAATTAATAAAGTATAAATTTTGAATTAGGGCGAAGTGATATAGAAGTTAGTTTGTATGAATAGTTATTATTTAGGTATGGGTTCAGCTTTCTCAACTGAATTATCATTCACGCCTAAAGTCAATTGTAAAGGAGTTTGGGACGGATAAGCTTTCACTACTTGTCGATAAACCTCATAATTAGTAGGTAAAGTTTTTTGTGCATCCCCCACTTCATAAGTCAGTTGGTACTCTACGTTTTTCAACAATTGGGGTCTGCCTGCCTCTTCTTGAGGTCTTTTGCGTTGTTCGATTTCATCAACACTGGGGCGCGGGGGTAAAGTAGGCCACCATAGCCCTCGCTCATCTGCCTCAATAACTGCTCCTGGGGGTTTTAATCCATTTTGATTTAACGCTGAAGTAGTAGCAAAAGTTTCAACACGTGGCTGTGGGTTATTGGTTAAGTTATTGGCATATTTAACTTGCCAAGTATAACTAGTGAGCGCTGTAGCTTCATAATCTTCAGTTGTCGCTGTGCTACAACTCGTAAGTGTGAGCGCTGTTAGTAAAATCATTGAAGAGGAAAAAAATTTTAGTTTTTGCATTATTCTCAATTAATATTTTCAGTAGTTATTATTGCACTTTTGTGTATGAGGGCATTGTAGCCAACTAAATGCAGCAACGTTCCCATCGTGTTGTATTAACTGCTGCCGCATCTTCGAGCGGTACTTTGGCTTGAGCTAAAATCCGCCGACGCAATTCTGGTTTTTTAGCTAAAAATTGCTCGACTGGTTGATTGCCCTTGGATTGGTTGCAGTTGTGACAGGCAATGGTAAGGTTACTCACGCGATTGCTCCCGCCTTTCGACTTGGGATGAATATGCTCAATCTCAAATGGTACATTCTCTACACCACAGTAAGCGCATTTCCTACCCCACTTGTGGAGCAAATATTCCTGCACCTTAAAGCCGAATAACTCACCCTGTTGATATTTGATACCTGTTATTTCAGGGTTTTGGAGTTGTGTACTCATCAAGTAGGGGATGACCCAAACCGTTTTGGGTCAAAATTTAAGTAGCTGATTATTCATAAACTTCCTAATTAATTAACCAATTTCGCTAGAACAGGCTAAAATTTTTTCATTCGCAAGTAATGGAAAAAAATTTTGGCGACCAAATTCGTAACACTGACTGCTTTTAAGGGCGGTGTGGGCAAAACTACCTCAGCAGTGTGTCTGGCTTGCCTGTTTGCACAAAAAGGATACAAAGTTTTGCTCATTGATTACGACCCTAATCGTTCTGCATCTGTTTGGGGGACTCGTGGTTATTTGCCTTTTCAAGTCGCTACAGAAAATACTGCTAATCGATTAATGGCAAAAGAAAAATTTGATTTTATTGTCATTGATACTCCGGCAAGACCCAATTCTGCTGAAATTAAAGAACTAATTGATGGGTGTGATCTGCTTTTAGCTGTTACAACTCCTTCAGCTCTATCAATTAGTGCTTTGAATATGATGATTCAAAGTTTTCCACCCCAAACAAAATATTATGTTTTGTTAACTGTTGTGCCTCCATCATCAGAACCTGATGGAGAAATTGCTTTTCATACGCTGAAAGAACAAGGTTTACCTGTGTTAGAACAAGGAATCCAACGGTTAAAAGTGTATGAACATGCAGCTGCCGAAGGTAAGCCAATCTATGAAATTAAACGTGGAGGAAAAAAGGCATGGGAAGATTGGAAGGAACTAGCAAAGCTACAACCAATCAAAGACTTGCTAATTTAAAAGAAATTTTAAGCTTTACTTCTGAGATAGAAGGAAGTGAAATAAATGATAATGAATTAAGCAAGGATTCTTCTGTAGTCTTGATACACCGTAGTAAGATTCATTTAACTTTTAGTTTTGTACCAGGTGAACAACCTGTACGTTACTATTATGACCAAGAAGAACTAAAAACTTGGGCGTTAAATGACCTGAAACCAAATGGTATTCACTCTCCACTTTGGGTTCGTCCACTAAGTAATGGTGAACCTGATGAATACGAACTTGTTGCCGGAAAGCGTCGTTATCACGGCTCTGAGTTTGCAGAAATCGATCTGCTGCCTGTTCGTATCTTCAATTGGAATGATGTAGAAGCCTTTAAAGCATCACTTGCAGAGAACAAAAATCGTCGTGACTTCAGTGCCTTAGAGGAAGTAGATGGTACTTTGAAACTTCTTGCTGTCAGTATTGAAGGAACTGTTGAAGAAGCTATAAGCCTACTATACAAACTTGATAATCTAAAACGTCGTTCAGGTATTCAAGACGTTTTATCTCATCCTCAGTTTGATACTGTCCAATCAATATTTGCATTTTTGGGTGGAGTAACTTGGGAATCTTTTGTTAAGACGAGATTACCTTTGTTGAAAAAACCTCCAGAAATCCTTGATGCTATTCGTCAAGGAAAAATTGAATATACGAAGGGATTAGAAATTTCCAAAATTAAAGATTCCAATATTCGTCAAAATCTTTTAAAGGAAGTACTAGTCAACAATTTGTCCTTGGCTGAAATCAAAAAGCGTGTAAAAAGGCTCACTTTTAGTTCAGAAAGTTCTATTAAAACCCGATTAGATAGTGCTTACAAACAGTTCAAAAAATCATTAAAAGATATTGGAGAAGATCCAAAACAATTTCAAAAAGCTGAAAGCTTAATACTTCAAATAGAAGAATTCTTAAAGCAGAAATGACCCAAAACATTTTGGGTCATTTAAGGGGTGCTACTACAACGTACTTTTTCTACGACTTGACGGATTGCATTAATGACTAATTCTGGATCATCCAGTTGGATTACATGTCCACTTTTATGAGCAACAATGTGAACACCTTGGGGTGACTCATTGGCTAGATCTGTATGTAATTCTTGTAGTGTCTGAAGTACCTCTTGTGTTATGCCGAAGTCTGGTTTTCCAGACGACAAGACAATTAGAGGAATTTCAGGAAAAGGTTTTGTCTTTCTTGCCTGTTCAACCTGGTTCATGCTAATTGATAGCGCAACCGATTCTTGAGAAAAGGCTTCCCAAAAATTGGTTTGAGAATAGATTGCTTTAGCAAGAGGCTGTACTGAAGGTGGAAATTTTTGGAATAAGCCAGCCGCTAAAGGAAGATAGTCAAAAGAGACAAGCAGACGAAACAAACCAATACGTCCCAAAAATGGGAATACACGAATTAACAGTTCTTCAAGTCGTTTGTTAAATCCAACCCATTTGGTTGGTGCCTTCTCATACATTTTTTCATGTGCTACATCTACCAAAAGCATCCCAACTACTTCTTCTGGATAGTTATAGCCCACATTCCGCACCCCCCGGTGTCACAATCGGTAATTTCGTATTTTTGAATTCATTTTAGGATGTTTTTTATACAAAAAGGTCGAAATCTTAGGTGGCGATCGCTAATCCCAAACCCCCAAACGACCATTTTTCGTTGTGTGACAGTTTAGGGTGCGGAAGATGGGTTATAGGCAAATAAGCGACTGAATAAACCGCTTAAAGACATTCCCACTAGAACATAAGGCGGCTCAATTTCAGCCTTTCTCAAAAGTTGCCGCAACTCACTAATGACTTGCTCACTTGTGCGTGGTTCTGAACTTAAATCACTCCAACCATAGCCTGCTCTATCGTAGGTCAAGATTCTTGCAAATTTAGCTACTTCAGGTTGCACAAACTGCCAATCTAGGTGAGTACCTCCGGTTCCGCTATCCACAATGACTGTTGGGTGACCTTGACCCATAATTTGATAGTGCCAATTGTTACCATCAATCTCAATTATATTTCCGGGAGGTAGAAATTTTCTGCGATCGCGGCTTGTGGCAAGTGTTTGATAAATTGCTCCAAACCCGAATACTCCCATCAATACCCCAAGAGACGCAACTAGCCATAGCATTTCCGTCAATCCCCAAAATTTAAATACGTTTGTGATTGTCTCACAGATAGCTTTTCAAACACGCCTCATAGGAAGGGTGCATCTTCTGTGAACTGTCCTTCAACCCCCTTTCTAACGTAGTCATCGCTTATCACAAATCATCCAAAATAGCAATAGTAAGAAAGTATGAAATTGAGATCGTAGTTTTGAGTATTACTTTGCGGGGAGAGGATATGCCATATTGCAAACAAAGAGATTGCGGATAAATGCTAGTGTGGCAAAACTTACTAGAGAAGACGACTCTCTAAATTAGCCAAGTAAGCC
>NZ_CAWUDM010000189.1:0-6368 GCF_963920855.1 Nostoc sp. CCY0012
CTTTAGATTCTTCTGATTCCTTGTGTCAAGCCTGATTGAGATGCTCTTACCCTGGTTAAAACAGCTAAATGCAACAAAAATTGGCCAAGCTGTCGGTAGAAGTATTGTAGAACAGTTCACAGGCTTAAATCAGTTATCGGCCCAAGCTATTGGAGAATCTGTCAAGCAGCAAATTTTTCCAGGATTGGAAGCAATATTCAAAGAACAGAAAAGACTTCGGGAACTCCAAGAAAATCAGGGACAGAGAGTTTTAGAAGAACTAATTAAAGATTTACGAATCCAGGTACTCGAACCAATTGCAGATCGATTAGATAAAAGTGCAGAGTTAACCGAAAAAGCTTCTACAGCAGTTTTGACACTGCATCAGGAACTCGGTGGAATTTCTCAAAATTTGGCAAGTTCTATCCTGACAATTCAGAATTTTCAAAAAGAGACTTTGATAGAACTCCAAGGATTTGCACATAATTTGGGAGACACTCTCAATCAATTCCAAACAGATACAAAAGGCGTTTTACAACAAACAGCCCACGAAATTAATCGCGCTGTAGATCAGAGTATCCAAGGATTAACAGCCCAAAGAAGTGCTTTTGAAGCAAGTGCAGTCCAAGCTGCTGCTACCTTTTGTGGAATCCGAGAAGAATTGCAAACAGCACTACAAGAACGCGCCGTAGTAGAACAGCAGATGCTTCAAGCTACTCAAAATGGAATTATCCACATTCTCACTCAAGCAAATAGAACTTTTCATGAGCAAACTAATACTCTAAAAACAGTGGGTGAGCAAGCTTCTGGATTGATGAATGATGCGAAGAATAGTCTTCTATCTACTTTAGGAAATATCGACACAACACTCACAGCTACCCGCAAAACAGTAGAGGAAGATTTGACAACATTTCGGCAAGAATATCAAGCGAATTTACAGAAATTTTTTGAACAACAAAACAACTTATTGGAAGGAACACTAGGCGAGCAAAGGGATGGATTATCTGGGGTTGTAAACCATCTTGATAAGGTGTTCCGAGATGAATGCCAAAGACGGAGTGAATTGACTCAAGAAGTTGAAAAAAGTATGAGTAAAATTCAGATGACTGTCGAACAAATTAACAAATTAGTTAGTGCTGCTGGATTAAACGATTCACAACGACTAATACAACTAGAAAATCTGGCGCGTGGTATTGGGGAGCAAGTAGAAAAGGTTGACAGTTCATACAGCAATTTGAATCGAAAATTTGATGATAGCCTTCATGCTTGGCAAAGTCATCTTGAAGTTTCTATGCAAAAGACCGTTGATTTACAGGTAAATTTTTTCCAACAAGCAGATACTTCTATGACTAGGGTTTGTGGAGGTTTACTAGAAACAGCAAAAGTTCTAGTTGCTGCACATGATACCCGCCACTTGAATAATAATGAAAGCAATGATGGATGATTTTACCATAAATGAAAGTGATGTAGAAATCATAGAGGATGATGATTCTAACATCTATCTATCTATTGGCGATTTGATGTCTGGGTTATTGATGTTTTTTGCCTTATTATTTATCACTGCACTACTCCAGCTTGCGGAGAAAGATGTGCCTAAAAGACTAGTAATTGGTAATGTCGTAGGAGAGATGAAAAGCAACAATATCAATGTCAAAGTCAACCCAGAAACCGGAGATATCAGTATCCAAGAATCGATTCTGTTTGCGAAAGGAAGCACCGAATTAAAACCAGAGGGTAAAGCATTTCTACGCAATTTTGTTCCCGTTTACAGTGGGGTGATTTTCTCCAGACCAGAATTTGAAAAGGAAATTAGCCGTGTAGTTATAGAAGGTCATACTAGCTCAGAAGGAGATGAACAAATAAATCTCGAACTGAGTGTAATGAGGTCTGCATCAGTTCATAAATACATTTTCTCTGACATAAATTTTCCTACAAAAACATCTTTAAGTCAGAAAATATTAGCTGCTGGTCGTGGAGAAATTGAATCTGATCAGAGTCGGGATAATCCAGGCGATCGCAAGGTAGTTTTCCGTTTTCAGTTTCGTAGTGATGAGTTAAATAAAAATATCCCTAAAACTTCTTTGTAAAGGAGTAACAATCTTGAATTTTCAATTTTCTTTTCCTTCTCTACCTGAAACTCTCCAGTTTATTCCTAATCAACTGATTCAGCTTGCAATTAACTTACCAGATGAAACTATATCAACGCCAAATGTTGATCTAATATTGGCAGCTATTGAACAAGGCCACGCTGATAAAATAAGTCATTTGGACTGGGTTTACTGCATCCATGCTAAAGCACAGTGGGATCAGCAAAATATTGGTAGATGTAGAAAAACATCAGCAGCAATTTGGAAAGTAGCAATTTCTAATTCATGGTTACAACATCAGCTATTATGGCGTTTGGCTCTTTATCATAGTGGTCAGAAAGAACAGATACTAGCACATTCTTTAGCTGAAAGTTTTGATATTTTTGCTAATTCTAAATTAGTTAATAATTTGTTATCAGTTCAAATTATTCTGGCACTTCGTAATCAGCAACCAGGTAGAGAATTAGCAATAATTAGTTGTAATCAGTTTGTTAATCAAACTGAATTATTAAACTTAATCCAAAAAAAATTGCCTATTTGGATTCCATTATTTAGTAATTTTGTAGAAGAAATATCACCATATTTTACAACAATTAATTCTCCTAAACAACAAGAAATAAGATGGTTGCTAAGTTGTTTAGATGAAATGTCAGATACTCAGCAGATAAAAGCGGTTGATTATTTACTAACTAATGTTTCTAAAAACATAACATCCAATTATTATTTAGTTGTGGATTGGTTACGAAATAAATATAGACAAGGTGAAAATTGGTACAAACTTTCAGAGCCAGCAAGACAAAGACTTCGAGAATGGATTGGTGGTATCAATTATAGTGATTTCCAAAAATTAGTTAGTTTAATATTAAACAGACTCCCTTTACAAAATTTCGAGGCAAATCGTTTACGGAGTCGTAGTAAGTTTTGGGCTAACTACAGTAACCGTTTTGAACGGCTTCGTATTTTGTTACCTAAAACATCACAACTTGCTATAAGTTATCAAATCCAAGGTGATGTTGATTTATTAGAAGACGACGGGAGTGATCCTACAGAGGTTTGTATATTTGATTTCGGTGAGTGGTTTGTAGTCGAATTTTTTCGTGGAAGAGGTAGTGAAATCCGCCTGTTTCCTAATAATTCCAGAAATCAGCAAATTCTTTTTGGTGAATCAACACTTTCAGTTAAACAGATTCGTTTTCTGGGTGGCGAGAAGCACGATCATGTATATCTTTGGCAAATATTTTCCCGCACCTGGTTGGCCAATCATGGAATTTTGCCTAATCCAAATACCGAGTCTTCCGGAAACCCGACAGCATTTCAATTACAAGATAGAGCAAACAGGCTAGAACCGTGGAGAAGAGAAATTGAGTATTTAGAAAGGGATGCTAGGCTCTATATGAACAAGCAACATTGAGATTATATCTTTATCTCTACTTGTTTAATAAGTAAGTCGGCGAGAAAACATCAAACTATGTTAAGCAATGTAAAATAATTAAAATTCATTTCGTAGTCAGTGGCTCTAGCTCTTATTTGAGGACTAAAGTCCTCACTACAAACCTTTAATTATTTACACCGTCCTACTTAGTTAAACGATCGCCTGACAACTCATCATCTATTTATCACTCATAAATATTTCTCGCATTCCCCAAAAAATTAAGTTTGGTTCCACAGTTAAACGGCTGGTAATTTCAGGAAACTGTAGTTTTAAATAGTTGATTATTAACAAGCGATCGCCTCCTTTAATCACCACCTTGCTTTCAGGAAATAATTCCCACCAAGCTAAGATAAAATCTTTAATCCCCGCCAATAAAGTATAGATAACTCCACTTTGAATCGCCTCTGATGTATTCAAGGCAAAGCGTGACGGTAAAGTGATATTTTCTGTTGTTAGTTGTGGTAATTGTCCAGTTTTTTGCCCTAACGTCGCAAACTGCAAACCCAATCCCGGTAGAATTGCGCCTCCCACCAAACATTGATTAGCATCCGCACCTGTAAAAGTTAAGGCTGTCCCAGCATCAATTACTAACATGGGAAAACCCCAAGTTTTGCCAGCACCCCACAAAGCTAAAGCACGGTCAATTCCCAGTGTGGGATAAATATTTAAGAGGGGTATTTGGTCTAAAGTAACCACTTGAACATGAGGATATGTTTGCCAAAGTGCAGTTTGACTGGGAACAACTGAGGAGAGGAGGATAGGGATATGGGGAGAAAAAATTTCTGGGGGTAAATTATCCAGGGTTAGACATTGGGGTATTTGCTGTATAACTGACTCAGATATATGGTCAGTATCCCAAGTGTGTTTTAGGGTTTCTCCGGTAAATAACGCCCAATGTAACCGGGAATTACCAATCTCTAACGCTAACCATTGATTCTCTCCGTGTCTGTGTGGTTTCACAGTTTTAACTTTTTTAAGTCACTCATAGGTTTTTTAATAAAACTTAACAATCAAGGCGTGTCACAATAAAACCAGAGGCATAAATACTCATTTTGTTAAGGAAGGGCGTTATGGTAGCACTCACCGAAAGAACTGAAAAGCGGCTAACCATAGAGACTGTGGAAATCGCTCAAGAAACGATCGCAATTCGCTCTTTAGACTGGGATCGCGATCGCTTCGATATTGAATTCGGTCTGCAAAACGGTACCACCTATAACTCGTTTCTCATTCGCGGTGAACAAACTGCCTTAGTTGACACCTCCCATGAAAAGTTTCGCAAATTATATTTTGATACCCTCACCGGATTAATCAATCCCACAGAAATTGATTATTTAATTATCAGCCACACCGAGCCAGACCATAGCGGCTTAGTCAAAGATTTGCTACAAATGGCTCCAGATATCACAGTTGTGGCTTCTAAAGTAGCAATTCAGTTTCTGGAAAATTTTGTTCATCAGCCATTTAAACGGCAAATTGTCAAAAATGGCGATCGCCTAGATTTAGGTAACGGTCACGAATTTGAATTTGTCATCGCCCCTAATTTACACTGGCCTGACACCATTTTCAGCTTCGACCACAAAACAAAAACTCTCTACACCTGTGATGCTTTTGGACTGCATTATTGCTCAGACAGCACCTTCGACGAAGATTTAGCAGCCATTGAAGCAGACTTTAAATATTACTACGACTGTTTAATGGGGCCAAATGCGCGTTCAGTGTTGTCTGCCCTCAAGCGCATGGCTGAACTGAAAACCATTGAGATGATTGCCACAGGTCACGGCCCCTTATTATCCCATAACGTTGCCGAACTCACCGGACGTTACCGCACTTGGAGCCAAACCCAAACCAAAGCCGAAAACGCCGTAGGGATATTTTACGTTTCCGAATATGGTTATAGCGATCGCCTAGCCCAAGCCATTGCCAAAGGTATCAGCAAAACTGATGTTGCCATAGAAATCGTAGATTTGGGGTCAGGAATAGATTTACAAGAACTACGGGAATTAGTCAGCCGTTGCACAGGATTAGTAGTGGGTATGCCTCCTGCGGGAAGTAAAGCCAATATCCAAGCAGCACTCAGCACTGTTTTAGGATCGGCCCACGAAAAACAAGCCATCGGCATATTTGAAACTGGCGGTGGAGATGACGAACCCATAGACACCTTGTTGAATCAATTCCGCAACCTGGGTTTAACACAAGGTTTCCCCGCAATTCGCATTAAAGAAACACCCACAGAAAATATCTACCAACTTTGCGAAGAAGCCGGTACAGACTTAGGACAATGGGTAACCCGCGATCGCAGCATCAAAGCAATGAAATCGTTAGGTGCAGACTTAGATAAAGCCTTAGGTCGCATCAGTGGCGGATTGTATATCATCACAGCCAAAAAAGGCGACGTGCAAAGCGCCATGTTAGCCTCCTGGGTGAGTCAAGCCAGCTTCAAACCTATGGGACTTTCCATCGCCGTAGCCAAAGACCGAGCAATTGAATCACTCATGCAAGTAGGCGATCGCTTTGTCCTCAACGTTTTAGAAGAAAATAATTACCAACCACTCATGAAACATTTCCTCAAGCGATTCGCCCCTGGTGCTGACCGCTTTGAAGGAGTAAGAACACAACCAGCCCAAAATGGCGCGCCTATCCTCACCGATGCCCTAGCATACATGGAATGCGAAGTCGTGAGTCGCATGGATTGCGGTGACCACTGGGCAGTATATAGCACCGTCTACGAAGGCAGAGTTTCCAAACCAGAAGCATTCACAGCCGTTCACCATCGTAAAGTCGGCAACCATTATTAAGGGAGGGAGTGGGGAGTAGGGAGTGGGGAGTAGGGAGTAACGAAGAAAATTCCCCCCTGCCCCCTGCCCCCCTGC
>NZ_CAWUDM010000190.1:0-5915 GCF_963920855.1 Nostoc sp. CCY0012
CCGGATTAAACTGAAGCGCCTTTATCCGTCAATTAATTTTTGACAGACTACTAGGATGGGGACTAATCTTGGTTACTGGGTAAGTGTTAATTTAATCAGCTCGATGATCTTCGATGATCTGTCTGTAAAGCACCACTAGCCACTGCTAAAGCGCGATAAATTGCATAACTGCCAGAGTGGGTACCAATCACGTTGCGATGTGCTTGTTTGGTCAAAGTAGCAATCACTGGGCCACGTTGCATCGACTTTGCAGTTCCCCAATTAATGGCAATTGGCTTAGGGCCAAAGCTACTGGGATGGGAAGTGAGAACAATATGCCTGGAAACGCTATTTTGCTTTGGCATAGTCATATGTTTATTTGTGATGTTTTTATAAACTATTAGTCACCAGTGATTTGTCAACTACTTATAGTTAGTTTTTGTTTTTAAAATGTTGATATTTTAACGACTAATCACTCATTACTTTACAGGTTGCTTTTAGGGTTAGTAGTATTACTTAATACAATAGGTAACACAGAAATTGCTGACTTTACAATTCCGGGCTGAGAATTTTAAAGATGACTTTAAAAAAGACTTAGTAGATTTCCTGGGAAAGTTGATACCTTTATACAAAGATACAAAGATATAATCACTTATCTCAAATTCATGGATTCTTTATCTATCAGTTCTTTACTTGAAGATTTGAAAAACCCCGACGCCACTGTGAGAGACCAAGCTACCAAAAAACTCTGGCGGATCTGGTTTCAACAAAAGGGAATTTATGGGCTGGAGAGAATTGACCAGAGTCAAAAGTTACTTGATGCTGGGGAAACAGCTGAAGCCAAGACAATGTTGACAGAACTCATCAAAGACCAACCAGATTTTGCCGAAGCCTGGAATCGACGTGCTTTTCTCTACTACAGCATAGGAGACTATAAACAATCTTTGGCAGACTGCCAAATGGTGATTCAGATTAATCCAGTTCATTTTGGAGCGCTGCATGGCATGGGTTTGTGTTACGCCGCACTAGGAAAATATAGTCAAGCAATCAAAGCCTTTAAGCGCGCTTTAGAAATTCAACCCTATTCCTTGGTAAACCAAAAATTAATTTTAGAATGTACACTCCGACTCAGCTAAACCAGCAGTTGTACCAATCTTGGTGTGAAAAATTTGATTTTATTGTTTTATGGATTTGATCACACCAACGTCAACTGCAACTCATTGCTTGAGTTGTCACCATTGCTTTAACTTGCTTTCATTTACATGGATAGCAGTGTTTTAGCTGGTTGTACTCAGAGTAACCTTGTTGATGGGTTACGGAATTTATGCCGTAAACGCCATAGCCTAGGAAATTCCCAAAGTTACTGTAGCAGCCATCTTTCAAAAAGACCCGTAATGTCTCATAGCCCATCCCAACACAGCAATTAACATCTTTTCCAACCTCAAAGGCTAACCTATTTATATTTCTACGGTTGTTAATGTCACTTAGTTGTTATTACTGCAAGGCAAGTATGGTTTTTTGATGACCAAAAGCACTTTTATAACTTTAAAACAACAAATAAATTATGACGCAATTAAATAAATTAATTAGCTCTCTACAAAGTATAGAAATTATTACAGATCCGCCTCAAGTAGCCAAATTATCTCAGGATTACCATACCTTTAGCCCTGTTTTAGTACCAAAGCTAGAGGGGAAAGTGGGGGATATTGTTGTGCGTCCTGCTAACCAACAAGAGGTTATCGCAGTAGCAGCCGCTTGCGCCAAACATAAAATACCCCTAACAGTGCGGGGTGCGGGAACAGGTAATTATGGGCAATGCGTACCTTTGCATGGCGGTGTAATTCTGGATATGACCAAAATGCACAATATTCATTGGGTAAAACCAGGAGTAGCGAGGGTAGAACCTGGCGTAAAGTTGGTAGCCATAGATAAAAAAGCGCGAGACATCGGTTGGGAAATCCGTATGGCACCTTCCACATATCGCACAGCCACAATTGGCGGATTTATTGCTGGTGGGAGTGGGGGAATTGGCTCAATTCAATATGGATTATTAGGCGATCGCGGTAATCTTTTAGGTCTGCAAGTTGTTACCTTAGAAGATGAACCCCGTGTTATCGAATTACGCGGCGACGATGTGCAAAAAGTCAATCATGCTTGGGGAATTAATGGCATCATCACCGAAATAGAAATTCCCTTAGGGCCAGCTTATCCTTGGGCCGAAGTCATTGTTACCTTTGATGACTTTATGGCAGCCGCCAAGTTTGGGCAAGCCCTGGGTAATGCCGATGGCATGATGAAAAAATTAATTGCTGTTTTTGCATCGCCAATATCCCAATATTTTCATCCCTTACAACAGTACATTCCCGAAGGTACTCACCCAGTATTATTAATGCTGGCTGAACCCAATTTAGAATCATTACCTGGTTTAGTAAAGCAATACGGCGGTAAAATTACTTATGAAAAACCAGCAAATGATAAAGGTGCGAATTTAGGAGAATTTACTTGGAATCACACCACCTTACACGCCCGGACTGTCGATACTTCCATCACTTACTTACAAAGTATGTTCCCTGCTGATACCAGCTTAGAATTGGTGGAGCATATGTATCATCATTTTGGTGATGAAGTAATGATGCACTTAGAATTTATTCGGGTGAATGGTAGAGTAACTCCTGGTGCTTTACAGCTTGTGCGTTACAGCACCGAAGAACGTCTCAATGAAATTATTCGCTATCACGAAGCTAAAGGTGTATTCATTGCCAATCCTCACACATACATTATTGAAGATGGCGGGAGAAAAATTATTGATCCTGAGCAGTTAAAATTTAAAGAAATGGTTGACCCTTATGGATTGATGAATCCTGGTAAAAGCAAAGTTTTGCAATGCCAAATTTCACATTAAGTTAAGAAATCACAGATCATACTTAATCTGTGTTTATCTATGGTATGTTTCCAGAACCGTGGAGACTATCCTCAAATCCAATATCCAACATCTCCCATGCTTGAAATTGACGGTTCCTACGGAGAAGGAGGCGGACAGGTTCTTCGTACCTCCTTGAGTTTAGCCGCCATCACTGGCCAACCGATACGCATTGCAGGGATTCGCGCCAAACGCAAAAAACCAGGATTAGCAGCGCAACACTTAACAGCTGTTCGCGCAGCTGCGAGAGTTTGTCACGCCCAAATGCACGGTGATGCTTTAGGTTCATTGAACTTAGAATTCATTCCCAGTAGTTATGTACAAGCGGGAAATTATACCTTTGATGTCAGTGAAGCTCGACAAGGTAGTTCGGCTGGTGCAATTACTTTAGTTTTACAGACTATCCTCTTACCTTTGTCCCTAGCCTCTGGTGATTCTTTGGTGACGTTGCGGGGTGGAACTCATGTCAACTTCAGCCCCACAATTACTTATATTCAACAAGTCTATCTACCAATACTCCAGCGTATGGGGATAGAAGCAGAAGTTCAATTAGGTGCTTGGGGGTGGTATCCCCAAGGTGGGGGAGAAATCAAGTTGCGGGTGAGGGGTGGTAGAAAACTCAGCGGAATCAACTTGGTAGAACGTGGAGATTTACAGCAAGTACGGGGACTAGCGGTAGTTACGCAACTACCCGCACATATTCCCCAACGCATGGCGAATCGGGCCGAAAATTTGTTGCAAGAAGCAGGATTAAAAGTCAATATACAGGCTTTGCGAGAAAAGGGTGTAGCACCAGGGGCAGGTATTTTTTTAACTGCTGAATATCAAAATAGTTTAACTGGCTTTGGTGGATTTGGTCGTTTGCGGATGACATCAGAAAAAGTGGCAGAAATTGCTTGCAAACAACTGATGAGATTTCATCAAACTGGCGCACCAGTAGATGAGCATTTAGCAGATCAATTATTACTACCTGCTGTGTTAGCTACCAATGAAAGCCAATATCGAGTAGCTGAGTTGAGTACACATTTAACAACTAATGCAGCTATAATTGAACAATTTAGACTGGCGCGCATCACACTAGATGCAAGAGAAAACCTTGTGGCTGTACATCCTGTTTGCGGATAATTTAGATTAAAACCTAGAATAGTTAATACATTTGTTAATTGCTAGAATATATAAAAATTAGGCTGCACACAGAAGTGTTGAATGTTAAGAAATCTGTGATAAAAATAGCCCAAAATATGGTAAGTTCTGGGCGAAGGATTAAAATAAATTGATTGATAATGATTATAAATTCATTTCCCAATATTGTCAAAGACATCCTCAGACCGTTGCCAAAAAATGATTATCCAGTTTTGAACAGCCGTCTTTATGTTGAGTGTTGGTTGGCATATGCCTTGGATAATAGCTTAACAAGTATGCGGGACTTATTTAAAAGATTAAACAATACGGGAATTGATGTAAGTATTTCAACATTTTCCAAGGCTAACACACATAGAAACCAAGAAATATTCCAAAATATTTATCATCAATTGAATCAATTAATCCAGAAAAAGTCCAGAAAAAATTACATGACAAATATGCAATTTGTCCAATTGACTCAACAGTAATTACATTAACAAGCAAGTTGCTATGGGTTCTAGGTCATCATCAAGTCAAACTGTTTAGTTCCCTCAATCTGTCAACAGGCAGTCCAGAAGATAATTTGATAAATTTTGGTCATGACCATGATTATAAATTCGGTTCATCAATGATGTCTAATTTACCGCCAGAGGCAATTGGGGTAATGGATAGAGGAGGCAGTGCGTTGGGCGGGTTCCCCGACTTGTTCGCGGAGCGTCTCGAAGAGAAGCAACTGCCGTGATTTGCAGGACTCAATTTCATGCAATAGTTAGTGCAAAAAGACAAATATTTTGTAGTGAGAATTACTATTGGTAAATTCTTTCTTAGAAATCACCTTATATCCACTGCCATGAAAGGCTATGACTATTGTCATCACTTCTGATAAATGCATCCTCGATTTGCTACGCTTTTCTCCCATTGTTGATGGCAATTGTGGTACCTGCCGCCAGAGGTTTGACCATTGGTGACAAAAATCATCTACGTCGCAGAAAATTTGCGTGATATCGAGGCGAAATACAATGGTGGACATAGCCGAAACCTGGATTTTTCTTAGATATTTTTAGTTTCGGCATTTTTTTGTCACTTTTTTACCGCTTCTCAATTAATCGTAGTAATTCCCTCCCCCACTGTGCGCTCTGGCGAACTGACAAAAGCCCTCCGGGCATCCAAGAAACAGCGCTGGCGCTATCGCCTGCTTCTGCCTCGTTCAGCAAATTCATATACAACAAGCTTTTTGCGTTTTCCTCTCCGTCGAACTCACGTTAAATTATGGTATTACATCACCTGATGACATCAAGTACACTCTACGCTCTGTCTCTTGACTTCACCGATATTTACCTCCTGCAAACCAGAAGGACATAACAGGCGAATCTCTTTTTCTTTAAAATTGGCGGGTTAGTCGCGTAATTTCACGATACCTCTCAGGAGAAGGAATAAGAATAAGAATGTATCATTTGCATTCAACCCCTGGAATCAAGCCGCAAATCCGATAGTGCTTGTACTGCCATATCCATATGTATATGTATATAAGATTAGATCTAATCTAATTGAAATATCTGCCTCAAAGGCGTTGTCAGCAAAGGATAGAGGCATCCGAAAAAAAAGTTAGAGAAAAAGCTTGACGAAACCTGAGGGAGTAGATATATTAGATAAGTGCCAAAGCGAAAGCCGCCGCACCTGAACCGTGAAAAAGAAATATTTTGAAAGCTTAAAGAAAAACCAATCCTCGTCAAAAAGATTAAGTTTTGGGAAAGAATCCCAGAAGGAAAATCAAAAAAATATCAGGATTCCGAAATAACTATAACTAGTTTAAATCGGAGCCACAAACTCGAAACACAACAAAACGGAGAGTTTGATCCTGGCTCAGGATGAACGCTGGCGGTATGCTTAACAC
>NZ_CAWUDM010000191.1:0-5884 GCF_963920855.1 Nostoc sp. CCY0012
GGGAGCAGGGGGGAAAGATTTTCGGTGAGTACCAACATCTTTGTTTTTATCTTCCTCATCTCCCGCATCTACTTCATTTCCCACTCTGGAGTCAGGCGGCGAAAATTGAAATCTCTGGCGCTGGGGTGACAAGTTATACAACTGCTCATCTCCACGGGGCGCGGTAACTTGACATGGGGATGCAAAGCTTGGAAGTAACGAGAGTTGTTGACGCGATAGGGGGTGGCTTCGTCTTTTAGCTGTGTACGGGAAAAAGTGGAAAGATACCGCCACACTAGCATCCGGGGTGGATCAACTAAAGGTGTGAGTTGTACTCCGTAGTGCTGTGAGTCTTGTAACAGATTTCTCCAGGTTTGGGTAGGTAATACTTCTGGTGGCAAAGCGATGTGACAAGTAGCACAGTTATCTAGATATAGTTGTTTCCCTAACTGAAATTGTGCAGGTACTACATCAACTGTACCAATGTCTGATGTAGGTGTGGCACTGTGAGCGCTAGTTGCTAAGGAAAGCAGCCAGCCCATAGCCAGACTCCACGCTAAAATTACCACAATTAAGCCTAAGGGACGGCGTTTGAGTTGGCGATCGCCAGATTTACGCTTTACAAAATTTGACATCCTCACATTCCCAAATACTTAGATGTGGTACTTGTAACCAATCATATAGCTCATAAAGAGTTACTATATTATTCTTCACTATAAAAATTAGTCACAATATCTCGAATTTCATTAGCACCAATATCTTCGCGGTCAGACTTGGAATAAATTGTTAGCAGCAAAATACTTGTAGGTGACTCAACTTGATAAATTAAGCGGTATCCAGCACTCTTACCTTTTTGGATATTACTGTTGCGAACTCTCACCTTGTAAACAAAATACTCCTCACCAATGCCAGCAATCCTATCTCCTACCACTTCTCCTTGTTGTAATTGCTCAAGAACTGGTTGAACATCAAAGCGAATGTTACGAAATCTTTTTGATAGTCTGTAAAGTTTCTCCTCAAATTCATCAGAGAATCGCATAAAAATCGCACCATCACTCTGCATCAATCCTTTCCCATAGCTCGCTTATTGGTTTAGTTTGACCTATTTTTGCTTGTTGTAATGCTCTTTTCAAGCTGGCTTTAATTTCTTCTACAGGTGTATCATCAGGGTCAATTGCTTCGACTTCTGCCTGTTCTGGAACCAAAACAATTACCCGCACCTGATGAGGATAAGTTGTTCCTTGAATTGGCTCATCTAGAATCAGATTGCCATCAGCATCAATCTTCCCGGTGACTTCGATCGCTTTCATCTGTTCTCTACCTGTTTTGTAGGAGATCCTAACACGTTGAAATATAAGCACAACAGGAATTTATGCTAATTCGTAATTCGTAATTCGTAATTCGTAATTATTTTACGGAATAGGAACCGACCTCAATAATCTCTCAACTACATTTCTCGCACTGCGTCCTCCTCTGGGAATGAGGCGATGACAGAGAACGTGAGGGACAAGAAATTTCACGTCGTCAGGAATGGCATAATCACGTCCTGAAAGAAAAGCTAAGGCTTGGGTAGCTTTTTGTAAGGCTACAGTACCCCGTGGACTGACACCCAAAGTGATTTCTTCATCTTGGCGGGTGGCTCTGACCAACTCTAGGATGTACTCTTGCAAAGACGTTTCTACTCTTACTTGCGAGCAAATATCACGCAATTGAGCTATTTCTGCCAAGGTAATACAAGGCTGTAAATCAGCAACATTGACACCTTTTTGGAGGTTTTGCAGCATCTCTAGTTCTTCTTTTGCCCCAGGATAGCCTAAACTCAAGGACAACATGAACCTATCCATTTGGGCTTCTGGTAGGGGAAAAGTGCCTTGATATTCTATGGGGTTCTGGGTAGCAATGACAAAGAAAGGCTGGGGAACTAGACGAGAGACACCATCAACTGTTACTTGATGTTCTTCCATCACTTCTAGCAAAGCTGACTGGGTGCGGGGTGTGGCGCGGTTGATTTCGTCGGCTAGCAGCACATTAGTAAATACTGGCCCAGACAAAAACGTAAATTCGCCGCTTTTGGGGTTCCAAATATTAGTGCCAGTTATATCAGTGGGTAGTAAATCGGGGGTACATTGTAGCCGTTGGAACTTGCCATCTAGTGAACGAGCTAAGGATTTAGCCAGAAGAGTCTTGCCAACTCCAGGGACATCTTCTAGTAGGGCATGACCACCACCTAATAGGGCGACTAGTACTAAGCGGATTGCTTCGTTTTTCCCCACGATGGTACGAGCAAGATTTTTTGTTAGAGCGTCAATTTTTTCTCTCATGCACTACAGAATCAGGAATTGGTAATTGGGCAAGAAATTGGAATGGAGAATCACCTATGCTTTATTCTCCATTCCCTGATATCCAGTGTTCCCATTCAGTCATGAAAATTCAGCATTTAGCAGTCAAAACTTCTCTAGCTACGGTACAGTCAAGTTGAATTTGTGTTTTCAGGGCTTCTAGAGAAGGAAATTTTTGTTCTGGGCGCAAAAATTCTATTAACTGCACAGCCAGTGTTTGGCCATATAAATCATCAGACCAGTCAAATAGATGTACTTCCACAGATAAATTACTACCGTTTACTGTGGGGCGCTTACCTATATTCATCACACCCCATATCTGAGTTGGCGTAGTAGCATCTGGTGTTTTACTGACAATGGTAACGCGGACAGCATAAACACCTTGACGGGGGATAAACTTGTCTTGGGGTAATTGCAGGTTAGCTGTGGGAAAACTGATTGTTCTGCCCATTTGTTGACCTTGAATGACAACACCAGTGAGGGTGTAAGAGCGTCCCAGAAGTAAGTTGGCGTTTTTGATGTCGCCACTTTCCAAATAATGGCGGATCAATGAAGTGCTGATGGGAGCTTCTTGAGTTGGAGTGTTGTCTGTATAAGTTTGTAAGGAAACAATGGTGACGGGGATATTATGTCTAGCGGCCAGCAGTTGCAAGTCTTTTGCAGTACCACGGCGCTGTTTGCCAAAACAAAAATCTTGCCCCACACTAATTCGCCGACATTGTAGTTGTTGCACCAAAATCTTGTCTACAAATTCTGCGGGAGACAAAGCCGATAAGTCTTTATCAAAGGGTAACAGTACAAGTTGTTCTACCCCAAGCGATCGCAATTGTTGGACTTTTTCATCCAGTGGTGTGAGCAAAGCCCGAGGTTGACCAGTGAAAAACTCCAGTGGATGAGGATCAAAGGTGACAACTGTCGAGTATGTCCGTTCTTGTGTTTGAGTTGTATTTCTGGGGTTTTGGGGTGAGTATTCCTGTAGATTCTCCCCATCTGCTTGTGTTTCTTCACCTTTTGCTAGCGGCAAAATTGGTTGAATAACTCGGTGATGACCAAGATGCACACCATCAAATTTGCCAAGGGCAACAGCAGTCGGCTTCAGCAGCCCTTCGGTCGAAGAAGCAACCCACACAGAACATCCATTTTTAGACAAATTTAGCACGTGGATTCTGGGATTTTAGGTTTATTTAGCCATCAGGCATCAGCTACCTTACGGTCAACAGTCTGGAGTACAAGAGATTTCTTGCCGAAATAGTCTCTATTGTACTTGGAAGGTGGCGGGGTTTAATCCTAGTGCCAATCTCCAGCCAAGTCCAGCCAAGGGTCTATGAGCGTCTTTAATTGGCTAAAAAACCACACCGCTTGCCCTCCAGTGATCGCGGCATACCGTAAGGTACGCTCTTGCGCTAACAGCTCTTGATCACCAATCTAATCTAAAATCTCCCATCGCTTTGATTGCCAACTTCATAAAGAAAACTTGCTGACAGGAAAACTTTCTGATAAGGAAACTGATGTGGGAACAGGGAGAATCATTCCTTCTCGTGCCATGATAGCACCGGGAAATTCCGCACATGCTTGTTCTCCTACATGATCCAAAAAATCATCATTGTGGGCAGGATCATGATGATAAATCACCAAGGTTTTGACATTAGCGGCTTTGGCTATTTTCACAGCTTCTTGCCAAGTCGAATGTCCCCAGCCGATTTTCGGCGATTTTGGTGAATGATATTCTTCATCGGTATAGGTGGAATCGTAAATTAAAATATCTGCATTCCGGGATAACCACAACACATTTTCATCCAACCTGTCAGGAAAGTGTTCAGTATCAGTGATGTAAACAGCTGCACCACCACTCCAATTAACTCGGTATCCTACAGCTTCACCGGGATGATTGAGGGCTGCTGTTTCTATGGTAATGTCGTTGATATGTATTTCTTGCCCTGGTTTAACGTCGTAAAAATGCAAATTTGCCTGCATAATCTGCAAAGGGACAGGAAAATTTGGGTGCAGCATCTGGTCATTGAGACGTTGTTCTATGGTTGAACCATCAGGAGCGATCGCACCATAAATATGGAATTTATTACCCTGGACAAACCCTGGGACAAAAAAGGGAAATCCTTGCATGTGATCCCAGTGGGAGTGGGTGAAAAATATATGACCTTCGATTGGCATATGGCGCAATAAAGATTGCCCCAAAACATGCAGTCCTGTACCACCATCAAAAATTAGGCGTCTACCGCCAACTTGCATCTCAACGCAAGGGGTATTACCGCCATAACGAACTGTGTGTGTACCTGGACTGGGGATGCTCCCACGAACGCCCCAAAATTGCACGGTAAATTGGTTCTCTATCCTGGACATGGGTGTTGCTTGCTGGATTGAGCGGGCGATCAAAAATACAAATGTTACTTGTTTTGTTCAGTTTACGCTGTCTGACTACATATCTACTAAGGGTTATTACTGATAAGGACAGCATTTCTCACTTCAGGTTGGTTATATCGGCGTAGGCTAGATATTACAAGGCATTTGTCCAAATTTTTTCAGTGTAGTTTGATGATTAATATCAACATAGCTCCTACTTTATAGCCTAAATTTTGCTGTGATGCATTTAACTATGCTTTACGGTTTATTTTTAGTAAATAGCCCAACATCAGAAAGTGGGTGAAAAGTTTTTTAGTTGCCCAATTTTCCAATATTCAGCCAATTTATTTTGATAGATTCACGAAATTACACAAATGGTTTAGGGAAAAGGAAAATCCCACTGGGCTAAGTTATCTAGTCCAGTTCCATAGGTAAGGTTGTACTGCAATGGCGTGATACTAATGTAGTTTTTGCGGGTAACATGCACGTCAATAGGCACGTTTTGGGGCAGGTTTAAACCTGCTGGGGGTTCCACATCTTCTAATACTTCACCGGTTAACCAGTAGTAAATTTTGCCACGAGGATCGACTCGTTTGTCAAAAACATCTACGTAACGCCGGACTCCTTGACGAGTCAGAGTTACCCCAGCAATTTCTTCCCACTTCACAGCCGGAATATTCACATTCAGCAACATTAAATCTGGTAGGGGTTTTACGGCCAGTTGATCTACCAGAATTTTGGCAAAATGAGCAGCAGGTTGAAAGTCTTTGGAGGTGTGGCTAGTAAGACTAAAAGCTATGCTAGGAATACCTTCAATTAATCCTTCCATAGCCGCAGAAACAGTGCCAGAATAAAGAATTTCCGTGCCTAAATTTGCACCTTGATTAATACCAGATAGTACTAAATCAGGGGGAGAGTCGAGTAAAGCCCAAAGTGCTAATTTCACACAATCCGAGGGAGTACCATCACAAGCCCAAGCATTCACAGCCGGATGAAATACAGATTCAATCACTTCCGCACGAATCGGTTGGTGCATGGTTAGTCCATGTCCAGTTGCCGATCGCTCCCGATCTGGGCAAACTACAGTTACATCATGGCCGGCTTCTGCCAAATAATTGGCTAGGGTCCGAATACCCAAAGCTGCAACTCCGTCATCATTGCTAATGAGTAATTTCATGGTCATTGTAAAGGGGACAAGGGGACAAGGG
>NZ_CAWUDM010000192.1:0-5735 GCF_963920855.1 Nostoc sp. CCY0012
GACAAGGGGATGGGGGGACAAGGGGGTTAAGGCGTTTTTTACGCTAACCCAACTTTCTAAGGAAGGGGTGGCGGAACCTAGAATTAAGGGACAGTTTTCTAATTCGGCTCGCCATTGGGCGACGGTGCGGGCGTGGTAGGTAGGTATAGGGGAATCTTGTTTGAAACTGCTGTCGTGTTCTTCGTCTAAGATGATGATTCCTAAGTTGGGTAAGGGGGCGAAAATGGCGCTGCGAGTCCCGATGATAATTTGGGGTTCTCCGGTGAGCATTTGGCGCCAGGTGTCGTAACGTTCACCGTCGGAAAGGGCGCTGTGATACACACTAATTTTGTTGCCGAAACGCGCGCGGAAACGATCTGTTAACTGGGGTGTGAGTCCAATTTCTGGAACTAATACTAGGGCGGATTTACCTTGGTTAATTAGGGGTGCGATCGCTTGTAAATATACTTCGGTTTTGCCGGAACCTGTGATGCCATGCAATAACACTTGAGCAAATTGATTCCAGGATTGAATCATGGCTAAGGCATTGGCTTGATCACTATTTAAGGTTTTGGGATAATCCTGCGCTAATGCTAATCCTTGTTCTGTTCTTAATACTTCTCTCTCCTCAATAACTATGTAGCCTTTGTTGGCCATCGTCTTTAAGGTAGAAGAACTAGCATGACAAATTTGTAATAGTTCACTTTGCCATAATTCTCCGCCACGTCGCCGCAATACTTCTAAAATTTCTCGTTGGCGAGTAGTTAAATCATGATCAATGGTGCCAATTAATGTGACTGCTTTTTGGAGTTTTGGTTTATTCAGCCTTGGAGGTTCCAAATAACTTTCTACGAACCCCAATCGTAATAACTCCCTCACTCCCCGATAGGCTGCTTTGATTTTTTGTTGCAGGTAGGTAAAACTGTAGTCTCCATCTGGTTGAGTTTGCAAAAGTTGGAGAACTTGCTGTGCTGTGGGACTAATAAAGGTTGTTGATTGGGAAATTTGTCGTTTTATTTCGGCATTTTGGCATAAGCGAATCCGACGTTGCGATCGCCCCAGCAATCCTGGTGGTAATGCTACCCGGATCACCTGAATTAGCGGCGTATAGTAATATGCGGCCACTCGATTTAATAATTCCCAATATGTGGTGGGAAAAAATCCTACACTCACTACATCTTCTACTTCTCGAATTTTTTCTGGTGGTAAATCTACGTTTGGTTGTGTCAATAAACGAATGGCGATCGCTCCTACCTTTTGTGCGCCAAATGGCACACTTAAAATATCCCCAGGGTTGATTTTTAAATGCGTAGGTAATCGGTAAGTAAACAATCCCAGCGCTCCTGGACAATCCACCAGCACTTCCACCCAGCGATGTACCGTTTCTAACTGGTAAGATTCACTAGGTTCTGCAACCGCTAAATTGAGTAAATTAATGCCATTTGTATACATAATTTCGGAATGCTATGCTCAAATATTTCTCTCGATTTCACTTCGTTTCTCGAAAATTATCTAGCTAATCCAGTTTTTATTTTTTGGAGGTAAATTGTATTTCATAATACTTTCAATCCACATAATACTTGATAATTTTCCTGTTATGTAATCTACTAGACAATTTTGTCTTAACAATACGTGCCATAAATAGTTGAAGAGAGTTATAAAAAATCAAACTATGTTATTGGCTGCTTCTGAAATAGTGTGACTATCTACTAAATCTGACGTAGTATTTTTCAGCCTCTTGATAGATATTCAACTGTTGATGTCTATGAGATGCTTTTATACATACAAAATATTTCGGAAATTTAAACTAGCCAACTTATGTCATTTAGGAAACTTTATGAAAAACGTATAACTCCAAAAATCAAGACTATGATTGTCTTAATGATTTTTAACCCATAAAGCTGAGAATTTTCATAAAAGTATATAAAATTTTAAGCGGTTGGGGGATTTACCTGAGTTTTTTATATTTGTTAAAGTGGATAAAGGTTGAGGAAAATTGACAGGCTCAGGTATTAGGAAAAATAAGGAAGATATTCTGTTGGAACCTGAGAAGATCGTTTCTGGGTGCAAAAGCCAGTATTTGTTAGATTTTCTATCTAACTGGAATCCAGAAATGATAGCTAAGGGCTGATTTTTATAACTGAATAAGCAATTAGCAAAAATATGTATTTTTATCACAAAGAGGTGCATTTGTTTCTTAGGGAAACTACCAAGCTTTAACCAAGCGGCTGTCAATAAGTTATGTACCAAACAAAGCAACAATCCCTAAAGTAAACTATGAACATTGCTGAATTGGGAACAATGGAAATACTGGAAACTACTACCGAACTTGAAGAACATACATTAGATATATTAGAGCCAGTAGTAGAGGAAGAATCCCCCATTATCGAAAATCTGGAATCAGAGGAACGTGATGGGGATGAAATGGCGGCGGCGAGGCCTTCAGGATACAATAAAACTGAACATGATGATGCCGTAGGCGCGTTTTTTAAAGAAATGGCGCGTTATCCGTTGCTCAAACCAGACGAAGAAGTCGAGTTAGCGCGGAGAGTCCGGTTCCTAGAGGAAGTTAGGGAAGTTCAAGCTGCTTTGGAATTAGAACTGGCACAGTCAGTCAGTAAGGCGCAAGTAGGTTCCCAGTTCGATTTGACAGAAAAACAACTGGAAAGTCGCTTATATCAAGGTCGAGTGGCGAAACGCAAAATGATTCGCTCGAACTTGAGGTTGGTAGTTTCCATAGCCAAACGTTATTTGAATCGCGGCGTACCTTTTCTGGATTTAATCCAAGAAGGCGCAATGGGTTTAAATCGTGCTACAGAAAAATTTGATCCAGATAAAGGATATAAGTTTTCGACTTACGCCTATTGGTGGATTAGACAAGCAATTACCCGGGCGATCGCTAACGATGCGCGAACAATCCGTTTGCCTATCCACATTGTAGAAAAACTAAATAAACTAAAAAAAGCCCAACGGGAACTCAAACAAAAACTTTGTCGCAATCCTTCCGAAGCCGAAATGGCGGAATCTTTGGAGATTAGCGTCCAACAACTGCGCCAACTGCAACAACTAAGGCGACAAGCACTGTCTCTCAATCACCGTGTTGGTAAGGAAGAAGACACGGAATTGATGGATTTGCTAGAAGATGAGGATAACTTATCTCCCGAAGCAAAAATGAACGAAAACATGATGCGTCAGGAGATTTGGGATGTATTGGGTGATGTGTTAACTCCACGGGAGAAAGACGTGATTTCTCTGCGCTATGGTTTAACAACCAGCGAACCCTGTACTTTAGAAGAAGTTGGCAATATGTTCAATTTGTCACGGGAACGAGTCCGCCAAATTCAAAGCAAAGCTATGCGGAAATTACGCCGTCCTCATATAGCCAAACGTTTAAAGGGATGGTTGATTTAATTCGTAATTCGTAATTCGTAATTAAGGTCAGTCAATCTCTGGAAGTTGGCAATCTAGCATGATATTACTCTAGTCTCTAGTCTCTAGTCTCTAGTCTCTAGTCTCTAGTCTCTAGTCTTTAGCCTCCAAGTGACCAATTAGTTATAGACTATGGACTGTGGATTATAGATTATTAACGAATGGCCCCACATAGCAATTTAATTTTGCGTTTTGCTGAACCTGCTGATAGCAATGTACTGTTTGATTTAATTAAGGGTCTTGCCGAGTACGAAAAATTATCTCACGCTGTTACTGGCAATGCTTTGGATCTCCAGGAGCATTTATTTGGCTCCCCAAAGTATGTTGAGGCAATACTAGCAGAATATGCAGGGCAATCTGTTGGTTTTGCCCTGTTTTTTTATAATTATTCCACTTTTTTGACTAAGCCAGGAATTTATTTAGAAGATTTATTTGTCTTACCAGAATATCGACGGCAAGGTATTGGCAAAGCTATTTTATCTAAAGTAGCGCAGATAGCAGTCGAGCGAAATTGCGGACGGTTAGAATGGAGTGTCCTGGATTGGAACGAATCGGCGCAAGCATTCTATCGCAGTATGGGAGCATCCATTTTAGATGAGTGGCGAATTTGTCGTGTCACAGAAGATGCTTTGCAACAATTAGCTGTGAAAGAATGAAGTGTAAAAATACAAAATTCTTTATCAATGATCGCACAGAAGTTTGACAGCTTGTCTTTTGACTAAGGCAATTTGTGCGAATGACAATTATAAAGGATATTGTACCGAATCAGACGTTTTGCAGAGAGAACACGCAATGAAAAGAATTATTTCAGTACTATTGTTAGGCATAGCCATCTTCACCTTTGCCTTCAGTAGTCCGGCTTTGGCAGCAGATACTGTTAATGGCGCTAAAGTATTTGCTGCTAATTGTGCTTCTTGCCATGCAGGTGGGAAAAATCTAGTTCAAGCCAACAAAAGTCTGAAAAAAGATGACTTAGAAAAGTATGGCTTGTACTCAGCAGAGGCAATTATTAGCCAAGTTACAAATGGTAAAAATGCCATGCCGGCTTTCAAAGGTCGTTTGAAAGCAGAACAAATTGAAGATGTAGCTGCTTACGTATTGGAACAAGCAGATAAAGGTTGGTAGTTAACAATGATCAGATAAAACTGTTCACTGTTGACTGTTTTCAGCCCTGATGGGGATTTATACAGTTTAGCGTTTGCTACTGTAGACATAATCGTACATTCAAAGTTGGTGTATTCGACTCGAACGAAGAGCGCCACCACAATTAGCGGGGCTGTTTGTCCCGTTAATTTTGTTTATGCCGAAATTGTCAACTAGAATGCTTATGACTTATTTCTGGCGATTATTTCTCAGTGTATTGATGGCTTTTTTCCTGAGTTTTTCTCATCTCAGCGCTTATTCATTACCTCTTGCCATCACCCCAATTACAGCTAGTGATTTCTTAAAATTGGGTGTAATTCAGATGCAGCGCGGTGATTACCAAGAAGCAATTGAGCAATTTAACCAAGCGTTGCAACTTCAGGAAAATTTAGCTGTAGCTTATAGCGATCGCTGTTTTGCTTACCTGCAATTACAAGATTACCACCAAGCGATCGCCGATTGTACTCAAGCCCTCAATTTTGCACCCCAGAACTTCGATACTTATCTGCTGCGGGGATTAGCACACTACAGAAAAGGCGATGATCTAGCTGCCATTGCCGATTATAACCAGGCGATCGCTCTCAAGCCTGATGATTTTCGAGCTTACTACAACCGAGGTTTAGCTTATACGGGGCAAGGAAATTACTTAAAGGCAATTGCCAATTACAATTTAGCCTTAACCCAAATTCCCCCAACCAGTAATTTATTCCTCGCGGATATCTACAATGACCGTGGTTTAGCTCACTTAATTTTGCAAGACTCCCCAGCTGCTATGCTCGACTTTGATCTGGCAATTCGCCTCAAACCACAGGATTATCGAGCTTACTTTAACAGGGGTTGTACTAGTGGCCAAAATGGGGATGACATGGCAGCAATTCGTGATTTTTCTCAGGCTATTAGACTTAATCCTAGTTATGCTCAAGCTTACGTGAATCGGGGAATGGCTCGATATCGCTTAAGTTCCCATCAAGGAGCAATGTCTGGTAATAAGCTATTTCACATTTACACAGACCTCAAACAAGCGTCTGAATATTTTGGAGAACAAGGAGAAAAAGTTGCATACGAAAAAACTCTCAGTCTACTAAATAAACTGCAACAACAATTAGAATTAGCCATTGAGATAGCATGATTAGGAATATGAATTAAATAACATGCAAGTCTAGTTTTTGACCTCACCCCGCCTT
>NZ_CAWUDM010000193.1:0-5608 GCF_963920855.1 Nostoc sp. CCY0012
AGACGCAGGGGGGCAGGGAGCAGGGAGCAGAGGGGGGAAAGATTTTCGGTGAGTACCAACATCTTTGTTTTTATCTTCCTCATCCCCTCATTTTTTTAACTACCAGATGCGAGTTTAAAGCTTTCGGCTATTGGGCCTAGGGCTAATACTGGAAAGAAGGTTAACATACCTAAAATCAGTACTAATCCGGCGGTAACAGTGGTAAATACCAAGGAATCTGTTTTGAGGGTACCAGTTGTTTCGGGTATGGTTGCTTTACCAGACATCCTGTCAGCTAATAACAAGATGGCGATCATCGGGATGTAACGTCCTGCTAACATACTGAAACAGGTACTTAGGTTCCACCATAAAGTGTTGTTGGTCAATCCCTCTAAACTAGAACCGTTGTTGGCACCAGCTGAGGCATATTCGTAAACTACTTGAGAAATTCCGTGAAAGCCGGGGTTGCTAATTCCCGATAAGGAAAATGGATAGGCCAATGTGATGGCACTGGGAATTAAAACTACAATTGGGTGAATTAGTAGGACTACACTGGCAAGGATGATTTCCGGTTTTTCGATTTTGCGCCCTAAAAATTCTGGGGTGCGTCCTACCATGAACCCGGTTAAGAAGACAGTCAGAATTATATAAATCAATAGGTAAGCTATTCCAGTTCCCTGACCTCCCCAGACTACTCGCAAAAATAAGTTGAATAATGTCGAAAATAGTCCTTGTGGCATTAAGGAATCATGCATTCCGTTGACTGCACCACACATGGTGGCGGTAGTCATGACTGCCCATAATGCTGTTTGCGCCCAGCCAAGTCGAATTTCTTTGCCTTCTAGATTGGGTTGTTCTAATCCCAATGTGCCATTAACTAGGGGATTCCCTTGTTGTTCTCCACCGATGGCTATCCAAACTAAAATTACAAAAGCTATAAATACCATCCAAAACAGTAGCCAAGCCTGTCTGATGTTTTTGCTAAATACGCCATAGGTGTAAATTAAGGATGCAGGAATGGCAATCATGGCGATCGCTTCGATTAAATTAGAAGCACCATCGGGATTTTCAAAGGGATGGGCAGAGTTAACGCCAAAAAAACCACCGCCGTTATCGCCTAACATTTTGATCATCTCAAAGGAGGCTACTGGCCCTCTGGCAATATATTGTGTGCCACCTTCTAGGGTTTCTACAACCAGTGTTCCATCTAATGTTTGCGGTACACCTAATAAAACTAAGGCGATCGCTCCAATTACTGAAATAGGTAATAATATCCTGGTAATAGCACGGGTAAGATCAATGTAAAAGTTACCTAGCTTTCTGCCTGTTAAGCCCCGCATCAAGGCAATGCCCACCGCCAGACCTGTAGCGGCTGAGGTAAACATCAAAAAACCTAAAGCTGCTACCTGACTAAAATAACTTAAGGTTGTCTCACCAGTGTAATGTTGCTGCCCAGTATTAGTTACAAATGAAACAACTGTATGTAGTAATATATCCCACGTTGGCGCACCAAAGCCATTGGGATTCCAAGGTAAGATTCTTTGAAAATATATCAGCAAGTATACTAAGATACTCATGATCAGGTTGCTGAAGAGTAATGCTCGGACATACTCCCCGGCTGTCATATTATCTTTTCTGTTGACACCTGCTAGTAGAAAAAAACTTCTCTCTATGGGGTTCATGAGAAAGTCAAATAATGTTCTTTCTCCTAAGAAAACACGCGCTATGTATTTTCCCAAAACTGGAGTAATGGCTATGACAATACACAGCGTTAAACCTATTTGCAGAAAACCTTGTCCCATTGATTTTTGCTCGATTCAAATAAAGTAATGGAAAGCTTAATATTTAGATATATAGGATTCATATTTGATTTTTGGAAAGCTGGATAAATCTCCACCCTAAAGGATACAGGTGAGGAAGTTATTATACTTAGCAAGACTCAACTGAAATTCCTATATCCCATGAATTATGCGGCAATGTCTCATATACATAACCTCAATTCATTGACTTGTTGCAGTTATTAATATTTTTCAGATTCTTGGAAAAGTTTCCGTCAAAAATATTTAAATTTTATGCTTAGACATCTAACTTGTTGGTTAATATTTCCTGGTTATACAATATATTCTCGAAATCTGCTAATTTAAAATTTCTTTTGTACTAAGATATATTTATTACACAAGTATAAGATATTTAGTATAAAATTATACTTTTTTGTTTCATCAGCGCACCCTGAATGAGAATTTAGCAAAAAATTATATTGTATATTTAACCTTTTGAGTCAAAATAGACAACTTGCGAACATAAACTTTAAAAATTAAGCCATCTGTTTTATATTTATTGCACCCAAATTTTGACCAATTTGGCATAAATTAAACTTCAGTTTTATCTAAATTGCCTTTTCCGCAGGATAGCAAAATAAAATGTCTGCTGTGTGCTGACTCTAGAATTATCTGAGTTCCAACATTGAATATTGCTGTTGTCAAGATACACTCAAGCGTTAACATTAGTGTATTGATGTAATAAATAATACCCAAAAATACTATGTCTACTCAAGAATCTTTGAAACTTAAAGAGAAAGTATTGATTGTTGGTGGAGGGCCAGCAGGACTAGCGACTGCATTAATGTTGGCTAAACGTGGTTGGATAAATATTACAGTCCTAGAACAACGGGCTAGCGCTGATTACTATGAACCTGACAAGTCGTTCCTGTATTTAATTGATGGTCGAGGTCAAAAGTTCACAGATTCTTTTGGACTCACCGAACAGATATCGAAAATCAGTGTCCCCACGACAGAATTTTATTTTACCGAGATCAAACCGAATGGTAGCCGCAAAACGTCGAAATTGCCTATTGTAGATCCCCAACGCAAAACAGCTTATTGGTTACCACGCAAAGCATTTGTGCTGTTGTTATACCAAGAAATCGTACAAAATTGGACTCAAGCAATTACGGTATTATTTAAGACTAAATGTCTTCAAATTAACCAAAATCAGGAAAACCTGGAAGTCACTACACAATCTGCAAATGGTAGTATTGTCAAGTTTGAGCCTAGTTTTTTGGTTGGTTGTGATGGGATCAACTCTATTGTCCGTAATACTCTCAAACAGTGGGATGAATCTACATCAGATAAGTTTGAGATGCAGCTGTTTCCTTCACCGAGTTCAGGATTGAGGTATAAAGTTTTAACCTTACCGCCAAACTTCCCTTTGGATCACAGTGGCACAGAAAAGGCCGTGAGTCATATGGCTTACGCTATTCGAGGAAGCTTTCGAGATCATCTGCGTTCTTTGTCTTTGGGTCTATTACCTCTGCAAAACCCAGATGAACCTCGGACAGCCAATGTAATTACCCAACCTAACCATAAAATCTGGGAATTGAAAACAAGTGAGGAAGTTGACAACTTTTTTGAGCAAGCCTTCCCCCAATTACCCCTACGTCAAATAGTTTCACCGGCAGAAGTCGAACGATTTGCTAAAAGTGAAGGCGGTTGCTTTCCTCCTCCACAATACTGTTCTGGATTGCACTACTTATTAAAACCACAACCAACTGCTGTTACGGGAATAGTACTTTTAGGAGATGCTATCCATTGCTTTCCTCCAGACATTGGTCAAGGAGTAAATTCAGCATTGGAAGATGTGTGTGTTTTGCATGAAGCCCTGTGTCAGAGTGATGATGATCTTTCTCAGGCGTTACCTTTATACGAATCCTTGCGGCTTCCTGATGTCAAAGCTTTGGTACGTCTGGCGCAAACTGCCTATCCTTGGCAGTATAACCAGGATCGCTTAGGTAAAAGGCTGTGGAGCATCAACTTTTTTATGAGGTTTTTACTGAGTCGGTTATTACCCTACATTTTTAATCCGCCAGCTTTCTTGCTTATTCAAAATCATCAACTTTCCTACCAGGAGATATGGAAAAAGGCTCAACGTACCACCAAGTCCTTGTATGTACTGGGTCTAATATTGATTTTTGGGTGTTTAGCTCTAGTGAATAGCTATGTTAGGCATTATTGACGGGTGAAAATTGCTTTTTTCATCCCCATTTCCTCTATGGTCACAGGATTACCATCTTTGGTGAAATCAAAAAATTTGGTAATTCGTCCGTGAATAAATAATGTCCATGCTGGTTTATTATCTTCGATCCAGATGCAATGGTATTTTTTAGCAGACCGAAAAATGATTGAGCCTGGCCTGTACCATTTGGTTCCTTGTTCTGTTTTCTCCCAGTATCCACCTTTTAAGATAATGCTGATATTAACCCAGGGGTGGTTATGTAGTAAACCTTTATACCATTGTGGACGATCTAACATTTGGTTCAGGGTGATATTGAACCAGCGATTTTGAGGAAACAAAATAAAGTGAATATGCTGGCGCGGCTGTTTCTGTTCTGGATCGTTATAAGCAGTTAAGCAAGGACGAGACTCTAGATACTTGTTAAATAATTTGGCAAGCACAAAAATAGCTCCTAGTTAAAGCTTGGTAGTACTAATTCGTAGTTAAGTAAATGCAATATGTCAGCTTGATTACATGATGTTCAACGGATCAACATCTATAGTTAAGCTAACAGAATCACAACAAAGCGATCGCACTGACTCCCAATCGGGTAGTTGCGGTAAGGCATCAGGGGCGAATTTTAGGAGTATTTGCCAGCGATAACGGTTGGCTACCCTCACAATACTTGCTGGGGCTGGGCCTAGCACCTCAAAGCCTTCTCTATCGCTTAATGCTGTGGCGATGATTTGGGCTGTGTTCTGTACTTGGATGGGATCAAGGCTACTTAAACGTAATAAAATTAACCTGCCATAAGGCGGATAATTCAGTGCTTCCCGTTGTTCTAATTCAGTTTGAGAAAAAGTCTGATAATCATGTTGTTGCACCGCTTCAATTACCGGGTGTTCTGGGGTGTATGTTTGCACAATCACTCTACCGGGATCATCGCCTCTACCAGCACGGCCAGCTACTTGAGTTAAGGTTTGAAATGCCCGTTCACTGGCACGATAATCTGATAGATGCAATAAACCATCAGCAGCGACTACACCCACAAGTGTCACCTGGGGTAAATCTAAACCTTTGGTGAGCATTTGCGTACCTACTAATAAATGTGCTTCCCCGTTGGCAAACCGCGTTAGCAGGGTACGGTGTGCGCCTTTGTTGCGGGTGGTATCGCTATCAAACCGGATATAACTTAACTGCGGAAACTGTCTTGCTAATTCTTGGGCGACGCGCTGAGTTCCGCTACCAAAAAATTTCAGGTAAGGTGAACCGCATTCTGGGCATTGTTGGGGATGCGATCGCACATAATTACAGTAATGACAGCGTAATAATTGGGGCGCTCCGTCTTCGGTCTGGTGATAGGATAGCGACACGTCACAATGGGGACATTCCATTACATACCCACAACTGCGACAAGAAACAAAGGTACTGTGTCCCCGGCGATGAATAAATAAAATTCCTTGTTGTTGCTTTTCTTGCAGCTGATGTAAAGCTGTTTGTAGCGGCCTACTAAATATAGAACGGTTTCCCTGCTGCAACTCTAGTCGCATATCAACTAATTCCACTGGGGGTAAAGGGCGGGAGTTAATGCGTTGCGGAAGGGAGAGGTAGTGAGTGGGGGATGGGGAGACAAGGGGAT
>NZ_CAWUDM010000194.1:0-5604 GCF_963920855.1 Nostoc sp. CCY0012
AACTTCTCTCTGTGCTTGATTCTTAACCTCTTCAATACCAATTAGATAGTTAGGGATCTGACTTATCAAACAATTATCGACATTCAGAATAGAGATTTAGACGTTGATTTAGAGTCAGCTTTAAAGGTATTTATCACTTATCAAGAGTGGTATCACTGGCTGTTCAGTATGTTTGGTTTTGCTAAATCTTTTGCACAGGCAGCATGAACATTATAGGTTTTTCTATAAAAAATACAACTATGAATATTACAACTATCCTCGACCAAATTGACATGGGCAGTATTGCCCTCCCAGAATTCCAACGGGGTTACGTTTGGAATCGTGACCAAGTGCGCGGATTGATGAATTCGCTTTATCGCAAGCATCCCATTGGTAGCTTATTACGGTAGGTTCGCCCATTTAAAAAACTAAAAGAGAAATTAAAGTGCTGTAAAGCTTACGTAGCTTAATTTAAATAGAATTGTTGTTGTTTCCAAAATCTGGTGATGCTGGCGTACCCATGATTTCACTGCACAAAGCCTGTGATCTGCCTGAGTCAATATGTAAGTCAATAATAATACCCCTAGTTGACCGTAGCTCAAACCCTGACGATTGCCATGTGGTCTAGGTAATTCCTGGTCGAGCAGAAACGGTATCTGCATTTGTGATAACCAATGTATGATCACTGGAAGATCATCTACTTGCTCTGATGTAGTGTTTTGCAACTGTGACCTAGCCGCCTCAATTATTAGGGAACACCTTTGCAGACTACACTTTCAGGCTGTTATTTGGCTACTCTGTTTGTGAAATCAGCGAACCGACCGAGATTAGGGGTTGACTAATAATTTCTACATTTCTCATGACCACATGAATGATGGTGGGAAGAAAAATACTTCTCTACTATCAGGCGATCGCTCATACTGTACTCTGAATCTTGGTTTAGAAAAATTTAGTATAAAATTTATCTTTAAATATTTTGCAGGGATGCGATCTCCTCATGGTTAATTATTCTATTTTGTAAAGTACAAGTAAAATAAGTTACTTTTTATCTAAGTAAATTTACTAATGCAAAAAAATAATAATCTGTATTTTTATAATTAAAACTAAAGATAATAATACAGTCAAGTATCAAAAGCGTTCAACTAGTATGAGCTTGCTGGCATATCTATATATTGATAGATTATTTAAACATAGCGTCTTATTTTTTTTAAATAATTCCATTAAGTATAATTAATGAGCTAAATACACGAATTAATTGTATCTATTAGCTTTTTTTATTTATAGATATTGTTTAGTTACAGTACTATTACTGAGTAGCGTAAAAACGTGACATCTCCAAATTAAATAGTTAATATGTAACTTGATATATCACTTATTACATCTAGCTAATTATTTTGGTGCAAATCTGAATGCCAATTCAAAATAAAATATTAATTAAACAACCAAAAATTGGTCTATTTATTCAAGAAATTAGACTATTGATGGGATTAACTCAAGAAGAATTTGCCGCAATAATTGGTGTGAGTTTTCCTACTGTTAATCGTTGGGAAAATGGACATACTAAGCCTTCTAAACTGGCTGTACAACAAATAGCAGCTTTAGTTGATAAATTGGGTGAAAATGGCCAAATAATTTTAGCCAAATATCACTCAAACTAAATCATTTTTTACTACTTTGCAAAAAGTCATAAATATATGGATGGAGACATCTATCAATGAGTTTTAGATACTTTAAAAATCAAAGTATTTTTATTTTGCTGCTCATGTCAATTTTTCAATTTGGCCATGCACTGGCTCAAACAGCAAAAGGAGGAATTGACTGGATTGTAGTAGTAGACACTTCGGCTTCTATGCGGGGTGCAGGCGGTACAAAAAATATCTTTACTCAAGTTAAAAATTCGATTACAGAATTTGTGAATACTGCTAGAGTAGGCGATACCGTCACTATTTATAGTTTTGATAGTGATATTAATTTACAAGCCCAAGAAGTTACTATTGCTAGTAATCCAGACCGAGGTAAACTCAAACAAATAATCAATGATCTCAAAGCTGATGGTTTACGTACTCACACAGGTAAAGCAGTACAAAAAGCATTGCAAGCTTCCGCTCGGTTAAACCAACGTACCGATGCTGTTAATCGGATTGTGAGTATAGTTTTTCTGACTGATGGATTAGAAGATGTAAAAGGTATTGCTAATCCTGTCAGGATTCCTCAAAGTACCCAACTTTTACGTGAACAACAATGTAAACCTTATGTCTTCTTTGTATCTTTAGGACAGCAAGAACATGAACAGCAATTAAATGAATTTGCCAATAATCCAGCACTTTGTGGCAAAGGAAGAGTATTGCGTGACCCTGGAGGAGTGCAATTAAACAAGCTAGCACAAACGATTAGACCAGTACTAATTAAACCCCAACTAGATGTTTCTTTATCTACTACTGATTTACCGCCTTTATTACCAGGTATAACTACAGAACTAATTAAAGTTACCAGTAACAGTAATATTAATACTCAAGTAAATCTCCAACTAGAAGACATTAACAAAACTGGTATTCGCTTGGTTTCACCCAAGAAAATTGACTTAACTGCTAATCAAAAAATAGTTATTCCTGTAAATTTACAAATTCCCTCAAACTCACCGGGTGGTAATCGTAAGTTGCGTTTAATCTTAACAGCAACAGATAAAAGCATTGCACCTCAAGCAATTGATGTATCTGTGACGATTAAACCGCAATTATCTTTGCAACCTAAAAATCTGAGTTTTGGGGATGGGGAATTAGAACTACTAGAACCATTACCCACATCACCGGAAGAACAATTCATCAGCTTGACCCACCAGCACAAGCAAAAAGTCAGCCTGAGTGCAATAGTACCAGCGATCGCCTCAACAAATGATGATGCAGAATTAGTCATCATGTGGCAGTCTGGCAAAAAATACGTGTATATACGTAGTATTAAAAGTGTCCTTTTTGTCAATAATGAAAAAATTACTACAACTCAACTTTATGACGAAGACACAATCCAGATTGGTAACGTAAAGTTGCGATTCAACTGGATTGGTAACCAACGGCCCTATGAACAAAATACTGGGCTAGCAAACTTTTAACTGATATGAGAGGAAATTAAATGTCACGTCCTACAGTTATTTTTCGCCCCACTGTTGTCATTGGCTTAGGCGGTACTGGTTATGAAGTTGTACTCAAACTGAAAAAGCGCTTTATTGATGTTTACGGTTACGTACCAGAAATTATTCGGTTTCTTTCTATTGATACAACCGAAAATATTCAAAGTCGGGAAAAATCACCTGATGGGACTAAAGTTTTTTTAGAACCTAATGAACTTTATGCTATTTCTGTTGCTAATCCTTTACCGTTAACACGCAACGATCATATTGCTGAATGGTGGCCGAAAAATATCCCTACAGCTAGCTTGATTAGCGGCGCAGGACAAATTCGAGCTAGGGGACGACTAGCCTTTTTTGCCAAAGTTGGTGATATTAATGGTTTGATAGCCCAAGCGATTAATGCTGTCCGGGAAATTCGGAGTAGCAAACAAGCATTTTCCGATAACTTTCAAGTTTCTAGCCGTGACGGAGTAGAAGTTTTTATTGTTGGTAGTTTAGCTGGAGGAACTGGTAGTGGCACTTTTTTAGATGTGGCCTTTTTGGCACGTCAATATCTTAATAGCTTTTCTAATATTACCGGACTATTTGTTTTACCTAGAGTATTTGCTAATCTTCCCCAAACTCATTTAGTAAAATCTAATGCTTATGGTGCGCTCAAAGAAATTGAAAACTTCTGGAGCTTATCACCATCAAATCCGTTAGAAATTGATTACGGTATTACCAAAGTCAAAGCTGATCGGCCACCTTTTGATGCTGTATTTTTAATGGATGGTATTAATAAAAACGGTACCGTAGTCAGCCGTCCTAATGATTTACAAAATTTAATTGCCGATGGTTTATATATCCAAATTGGTTCTCAAATCGGTTTAGATGCTGCTAACGTTGCTGACAATATTCGCGCTTATTTGGCAACTGGTGAAAAAGTCCGAGGGCGAAATATCAATTACTGTAGCTTTGGATTTGCTACCTTAACTTTGCCAGTACAGCAGTACGAACGCATGAAACTTGAAGACGCACAAAAATTGTTAAAAAATGAGTTGATGGCTACTACTGCAACTATTGATGTAGTAACCGAAATCGACCGTTTTTTACAAGAGTGCAAATTAGATGAAGCAACTACAATTTTAGATAGTTTGACCGAAAACGATCGCGGGGGACAAATAAAACCAGAATTCCGCATTGGGGAAATGAAGTTTGACCGTACATCTTTACCGACAATTAAAGAACTGTATAAGCGACAGTTAGATCAAATGGAGCAACGGACAGGTAAAGAATTAGTAATGAATTTTTATCGCTTAGAACAAACTGCAAGTACTGCTATTTCTACTTGGTTAGAGCGGAGTCTTAACCGTTCCAATGGGCTAGCATCTACCTTACAATTTTTGGATCATTTTGTTCAAAAAATTGATGATCTACAGCAAAATGTCCAGCGCAAATCTAAAGAAGCTCAATCTAATTTTGCTGCTTTAAAGTTAGAACCACAAGAAGAAAAAATCAAAGAAGCAGCAGAAGCTTGGTTTCCCAATAAAAATACTATCCAAGCAGCTTGTCAAAGATACAAAGAACGAGTAGATCCTAAATGGAGAATGTATTTACATTGGAAGCGCTGTGATAAAGCCGCAGAACTATGTGGTGTACTAAGACATAAAATCGAAGACATTCAAGCACAATGTCAACGTCTTCATAGCAACCTAGATAAAGTTTATCGTGACTTAGAACAAAATTACATTGACGTTAGCCGCCAAGACAATTTTGATAATCCCTTTATTCACACTATTCAGCGCGTTGATTTAGAATCAAAACGTCCGAAAGTTACTGGTGGAGACTTCATCCGTTGGTATCGAGAGAAATCTCAAAGTCTAACTAATTGGGCTGATAAAAAAGCTGAAGAAGTTAAGGAAGACATCATAGCATTTATGGATGAAACTTATCGTCCACTTACAAGTATGAATGTTGAGCAAGTATTGGCGGATAGCAACCCAGAAGATGCAGGACAAGATTTACAACAACTTGGTAAACTAGCAGTTCCTTTGTGGCAATATCAAGATTCAGAAATTCCCGCCAAACAGCAGCACGTGATTACAGAATTTTATTACTACGGCGTAGAAAGTAACAAAACTATTTTTAGTGAACCACCGCTTTCTAGTCGTATACCTAAAGGTAAAGGTAATGTTTCTTTTGTACCCACAGGTGAACCACATAAACTGACACTATTTAGAGTTGAAATAGGTGTACCTTTATTTGCTCTAAATGGTATTAAAGAGATGGAAATGGCTTACCTAGATCCCGATAAAGTCTTTAAACATTTACATCGTAGTTGGACAAACTTAGCAAATTTAATTCCACCAGAAGATGATGGTGGTGCTTTACGCTGGTTCGCTTTAGCTTTAGCACCTAATCCGTATTCGTTGATTTCCAATCAAAAGCGTCAATACTTTATATATACACAGGGTAAGAGCATCTCAATCAGGCTTGACACAAGGAATCAGAAGAATCTAAAG